>JAUHWN010000233.1 GCA_030424665.1 Bdellovibrionia bacterium
GAAACCTCACGTAACTTCTGATCTTGATTGGCTGGAAGTTCACGTTTTTGCAGAGGTATCGCTTGCCTATTGAGATTGAAAACCTTGGACATGGCTTGCCTTAAAAAAAGAAAAAGGGAGGTGAGTTAGTCGTACATCCTGTACTTTCTCAGCGCTGGTTCTTACCATTCCATGGCTTGTGTGAACCCAGTGCCTCTGTTTCCTGCAAAAACAATCTGCCAATCCTTGGCTTGGTCTCTAACTCGACCATCCCCCGGCCAGACACATCCGTGTGTCTATACGGCCCTAATTTTATTTTATAATCGAGTGTCTCATAACAAAACACTTTTAATAAAAACTCTACCGAAGTTAAAGTATTTCAAGCTCTCCCTCGAGTGCACCAGACGCCTTAAGGTTCTGAAGTATTGAAATCAGGTCTTTGGGCGCAACTCCGAGCTTGTTTAAAGTCCTAACCAAATCACCCACATTGGTGCTATTAGGAAGGACGGCCACTCTTTCTTTCTGCTCTTCGGCTCCAGCACCTGCCGAAGCCAGGACCCTTTGTGGTTCATCACTCTCTACTTTAACCGTTAAATCACCATGCGAAATGGCAACTTGCTTCACTCTCACCTTATTGCCGATAATTACGGTGCCGGTTTTTTCGTTAATAACGACCTTTGCAACAGAGTCCGTAAATATCTCTAAACTCTCGATGGATGCCAGCAACTCGACGCCCTTACCTTGATAATTAAAGGGGACAACGACGTCGATCGTCGCCGAATCCGTAGCTCTGGCATATTGCCCCGCTAGATCCAAGTTTATGGTCTTTGCGATTCGCGCGGCAGTCGTAAAATCCGGACGATGGAGTGTGAGGCGAAACATTTTTCTATTGGTTATGTCACTCGCAATATCTCTTTCGATAATCGCCCCATCAGGAATAACGGCTACCGTAGAGTGACCCTGCCCACCTTTTGGCCCCACTAAAACTGGCCCCTGGGCAACGGCATAGATTTGTTTATCAGCCGCTCGTAAAGGAGTTTGCACAAGGGTTCCCCCTTGCAAGCTCGACGCGTCTCCGATCGAGTTTACCGTTACACTCAGTGGGTTCCCCGACTTCGCAAAAGGCGGAAGTTTAGCTGTAACGACAACAGCGGCAATATTAGCAGACTCAACAGCGTCTTCCCCGAGCTTCACGCCCAGTTTATCGAGCATTCGCTTCATACTTTGATTCGTAAACTGAAGACCACCATCACCAGTTCCTTTTAAACCGACAACGAGTCCATAACCAACGAGCTGGTTATGTCGGACCCCGCGAATTGAGGCAATGTCTTTGATACGAGCAGCAAATACATCGAAACTCATCACTAGAATTAGTAAACAGGCTATTTTCTTCATCAACCGGCTCCGGGCTTTCTTAAGCTAACAATATCAAATTTAGGGTCTAAAAGTTTTTCAGCACTGATGCCAGCGTCATCAAAATCTGTAGGTCTAATAATTCCAGTGACAATAACTTTATATTCACGCTTACCAATCATAAAAGGTTGATCACCTTTTACTCTATAATTTCCATCCTTGAGTAATTCTACAATACGCGTAGGAACCGCTTTCACTTCGAACTCTTGTTCCCCACCCCCACCCGAGGGAGCTGAAGCCGGTGCTTGCTGTTGAGGAGCAGTAGCATCCCCACCTCCAGCCTGTTGACTCGCTGGAAGTGATGCTAATCGTCTGGCTTCGGCTTGTGCTTCAAGCTTGGCCAGTAAATCTTTGATGACATTCACTTTCGTGATCAGCTGCTGTTCTGGCTGCCCATCAATTTTAATATTTAAAAGGTCGCCAACCATTCGCGCCGTATTTTGCGAAAATAGATAAGCTCCTTGCCCCTCCATAACCCAAAGCGAACCGGATCGTTCATTGAGTTGTGCTTGCTGCTGCATTTTTTCTTTCGTCATTCTTTGATAGTTCCGTGGGGCGACCTTTCCTACTTTCTTTGCTTGAGAAAAACTGGTCGGCCCAGCCTTAGCTTGCACTTGTTGCTCCGCTGGCTTTCCAGATATCCACTCCTTAACCTTCATACCTATCGAGGTACATGAGGTAGTCAGGAACATAAGCATAATAAGTAAAAGGATATTACGTATCATCTCAACTCTACCTTTTTCTTAGAAATAACCTGAGCATTTACAGTTTTTTGTGTTCGAGGAATTTTAACTCGAATAACTTCACCAACTCGGGCACGCTGTTGAGCGACTCCATCAATAGTAATTTTTAAAGCCGAACTACCGCTCTCAATTTTTACAGGATCACCGAAGCCGATTACGTAAGGCTCAGCAATTTGTTTATTTCCAACAATTTCACCCCTACGAAATGTTTTAAGAGCCATCTTCCCAATCACCTCAGATATTTTTGCCATCCGCATATTTTGATAGGTACCTTCTCTCAATTCGAGCTTTACGTCACCCTCTTGAATTTGATCGCCGCTTCTAATGAATCGCGTGGTCACCGGCGAGTAGCGAAAAACCTTTATTCGTCCACTAATCCATTCAGTAGTTGAAGCCCGGTTCTTGTAAAAGACTGTCATAGGAATTGAAAAATTACCTTGCGGAACCTGAGTCACTTCGAGTTCCCAACGACTCACTGTCGCACTATCAATTTCAGGCGCTCTTACGTTGAATTCATAAATGCATTCCTGGCATATTTTTTTCAGCTCTGCATTTAGCTGATGGGTTACAGAGTCAGAACTGTATCGTAAATTTTTTATAGAAATTTTAATCTGGGGTGGGAGAACGACATCGATCTTTGCACCCGTCTGACGTTCCGCCTGTACAAGATAGGCTCGAAGAATTTTAGACATTTCAGAGGCTGAAATAACCAATTCAGCATTCTTTTCGTTGCTCGTGACTAAGCTGATTCGCTTTAACTTCTCAATCTGTTCGGGCTCTACACCCTTAAATTGGGCGATATCTCCAAGTTTTACGACGGTCTTGTTGAAAAGACTCACTTCGGGCATTATCTGAATCTTAGAGTTTTGCGCCCAGGATAATATCGGAAATAAAATAACTAAAATTATTTTAAAAATGTGCACTATTACCTCAAACTATTCACGTATTGGAGCATTTGATCGGCGGCCTGAATCACTTTCGAATTCGTTTCGTAAGCTCTCTGTGCCGAAATCATATTCACCATTTCATCAACTATATTGACATTACTACCCTCAAGTTGACCTTGAGCGAGAGTTCCAAAGTTCTCTTGCCCTGGTAGTCCCTGAATCGGAGCGCCACTGGCTCGAGAAGGCATAAATAAATTTTTACCGAGCGATTTGAGGCCAGGTGGGTTTACAAAATTCACAAGTTGAATTTGTCCTATCGTCTGGGGCTCACTGTTAACTCCTAAAATGATTGCCACCTCTCCATTTTCGGCAATCGAAATTCCCGAGGTATTTGGCGGTACTACTATTTCAGGCTGTAAGGGATTTCCGTTTTGATCGACGAGTCGCCCTTGAGGGTCTTTTTTGAAAGCACCATTCCTGGTGTATGCAATTTGTCCTTCTGGAGTTT
>JAUHWN010000234.1 GCA_030424665.1 Bdellovibrionia bacterium
CCTGGCTCACAACATCTGCGCCGGCACCGAGACGAGCAAGGTGCGCCAGTATCTTTGGATGACTGTTAGATTTAACGGCGAAGTGAATTTTATGGTCAAAGTTGAGTCCTTGGTCCATGATTTTAAAATTCTCCTCAACGATATCTAAGTCGTAAATGTAGAAAGGATGTTCTTTCGATTGCGAAAAAGATTGGAGGTCGAGTGAGTTCGAATCGTTTCCAATATGCAGAGAATTATCTTTATAAAAAAATGCCATTTTAAGCCTGGGTGTCTAGATCAAATTTTTGGTGAAGAATTTCAGCCGCTGTTTTTAAATTATCATTGTCGATAACAGCACTAATTTTTATTTCAGAAGTCGTCACAAGATGAATCGGAATTTTATTTTCGGCAAAGACTTTAAAAAACTTCGCAGCGACGCCAGAATGGGTTCTCATTCCGACCCCTACGACGGAAATCTTAGCCATATGATCCATTTCAATAGCTTCAATCCCCGGGGGAAGGAGTTCTTTGAGGACACTTCTGGTGTTGGCAAGGTCTTCTTTGTTAATAGAAAAGGCAAGACGTTGCCCTTCTTCGTTCTGGCTTTGCGTAATAATATCCACCACAACACCTTTAGCCGAAAGCTGATCAAAGAGCTGACTCAGGAACTCAGGCCCTTTCGGAACGGGGAAGAGTTTTACAACGAGGGTTGATGCATCGTGGGTGACACTGGATACGAGGGGTTTTTCCACAACTTCTCCTTCAGGTACAATCCAAGTACCTTCTCTTTTTTCGAATGTTGAACGCAAGTGAACTTTTACTCCGTACTTTACAGCCATTTCTACGCTTCGAATGTGAAGTACTTTTGAGCCCAGGGAGGCCATTTCCATCATTTCTTCGTAGGATAGGGCGGGGATTTCACGTGCTTTTTTTACGAGCCGTGGGTCCGCGCTGAAGACGGCGGGCACATCGGTGTATATTTCGCAAACATCGGATTGAATAGAGGCGGCAAGAGCTACTGCCGTAGTATCAGAGCCTCCTCTTCCGAGGGTTGTTACATTAGTTTCTTCGTCAATTCCCTGGAAACCCGCGACCACAGGAATAATGTTTTTTTCAGCGAGGTCAGTGAGCTTTTTGCCATTCACATCGAGAATTTTAGCTTTCGAGTAGATTGAGTCGGTTTTAATTCCCAATTGATAGGCGAGGAGAGGCTGTGCCGCAAGACCTCTTTTAGCCAAAGCCATGGTGAGTAGGGAAATCGAAACCTGCTCACCTGAGGCGACGAGCATATCGTAGGCAGGACCTCTATAATCTGGAGCCATGCGATTGGCTAATTCGACCAATCGATTAGTTTCACCAGACATGGCGGAAGCAACGATGATGGGTTTTTGCCCTTTCTTTGAATCTTCAAAAATTCGCTCAGCGACCATATCGATTCGTTCAAGTGAGCCGACGCTTGTTCCACCAAATTTTTTTACCACAATTTCAGATTTACTCATTATACGCACCTTAAATGAAGGACCTAGCTTTTGTTCTATGGATTTTTGCACAAATTATCAAGGCTAATTGGGACTTCTAGTTGCAATTTTCATTGGCAGCAGAAAAATTTGACTCAACTTCACTGAGGAAGTCTTTGATGCGCTCTGGATCACAGAAATCAATTTTTTGACCACAGCTATCATTAGTTCCGCCCAGCGATTCAATTCCTTCGGGGTATCTGAGGGTAACCCACGGGGCAGTTATGACTTGAGAGCAAATTGGAAACTCTTCTTCGGCGTAGGCGCCAGGGTAGTCACAGAGCTGAACCTCGTCCAGCATGGCTTTGAAGTCTTGAAGCTGTGACGGGGTCAAACATCCTTTGTAGTAGTCACGTTCGGCTACAATTGTATAAATTTTTCCGTCTTGGATTTCGACTCGAGTTTGATCTCCAGCATATCCGAAGAAAGAATAGTAACCAGATGACTTCCTATCATTGTAAACACTAACCGACATAAGGTTGTTAGTGATCTGTCGAGCTAGAGTCACAACTCCGGGGCCTTCAAACTCCTCTTCAGGAAGTAATTCAACGCTATTATTGGGCGGTGAACAGGCGGCGAGAGTAAAACTCACTAGGCTTAACGTTAATAAGGAGAAGAATGCGATCTGTCTCATAATAAGACATATGAGCAAGGCCTATGCCGCCCGAGTTTCTGGCCAAGAGGAATAGGTTTCAATTGGCGCGATCGCAAAAGTAAACTGTTAAACACCCCCAACAAAAATTGTCCCTTGTTGATTCGAACCAAATGGTGTCTCAATTTGATAATTGAAATCCTCTAGAATCACCCTGGCAATTCTTCCTCAGCTTCTTCTTTGCCATTTTTTGAATCATGCTAGACTAGTCTTAAGTCTCATAAGGCTTAACCTACTCAGGATGTGTAGGTAGTATCACTCTCGCTTGTGCCCGGTTTCAATCTCAGAAGCCGGGTTTTTTTTTAGAAAAAGAGCTGTAATCCGAACTGAATCCCTTCATCAGTGCGCTCTGTTTTATCTGATGTGATGATGACGGTTTCAATGTTTTCCTGGTACCAGTTTCCATAAAGACGGATGAAGCTAAAGTCGATAAAACCACCACCCTCTATGCGATCGCCTTTCATTTTACTCTGGCTATCGCTTTCGGCCTCAAAGTACTGTCTGTAGTTACCTTTGATGCCAAAGAATTTGAGAAGGTAAAGACTGAGACTGGCCGCTGCATACTGATTGCTGACCTTATCTCCTCCACCGCGAAAGTTCTTTACTCCGTAGTGAAGGTTTAAATGGGTTCCTTGGATCGAATGCCCGAGGAGCTTAAGAGTAAACTGGGCGGTCCAATCTGTAAAACCCTTACCTCGATCTGCAAACTCTCCTTCAATGCCAACGATATGAGCAAAAGCGCCAAAGCCGTAGTTGATACGGTCTCGGTTTTCTTCGTAATTCGATAGACCTTCAAATTTAATTTTGTTATCCGCGTGACCACCTATTAAATAGAACTCATAGGGGCTTGGAGAGTTGAAACTCAACCAATAGTCCATAAGTTTGATATTGTTTTTTTGTTCGAGCCACTGCGACAGGCTCCAGCGGGACATTTCTTTTTTTGCCGACTTTTCACCTGGATTGAATCGATATTGAGCCAATGAATCAGGGGTCCAGAAAGTCATAAAAACGAACAGTAGGGGAATTAAGTATAAAGACTTCATGTTTTATTCCTTAGTTGCTTCGATTTCGTCCTCATTTAACGTATCGGTAATTTTGAATTAAATTAGTAGTTTCAGGTGCTTAGAATCCCTTTCTGAGACATTTACAACGTTCCAAAGGTGGAGCAAAGAGACTCGGTTTCGGTCCAAAATAAATTGTAATTTGCCCCCAACTTCTTCACTATTAAACCTGAAGTGATGGGATTACGGGCAGAAATCGTATTGCTTTGCGACAGTGGTTGGAGAGTGAACCAGGAGTGTCGTACCTTTAACTAAATAGATGGAGGCTGCCATGAAGATGATTATCAACAAACTGCTATTGTCCTCGTTATTAATATTGGG
>JAUHWN010000096.1 GCA_030424665.1 Bdellovibrionia bacterium
TTTTACGCCTTCGGCGGGTAGAGGAGGCTGTAAACTCGTGTTGTTAAGGAGGCCGGCCACAAATTTGATTTCTAGGTAATCTCTCCAAAGAACTTCATTGCCGTGGCTGAAGAGAAGGTCACCATCATCGCTAATGATTTCTACCTTTGAGCTATCACCTTCGTTAGCACCGAGATAGCAGCGATACTTATTCTGGGAATCACTCCCTTGAGAATTGAGAGCGAATAGTGCAGAACAAAGGGACCCACCAATGCGAATACGGTGATTACTGATTTGAAAGCTATTTATTTCGAGATCGACATAGCCACCCGAACGATAAAGTCGTTCTGAGTTGAGGCTAATAATTTCTAGGGGAAGGTCTTCGGGGTTGGGAGGTGTCTCTCCAGGTATTTCGGAGTTTGAGGACAGCTCACCATAGTCACCGCCAAGCTTCTTGATTTCGCAGGCTTGCCCGAGCAACACGATTGAAACGAGAAGACTGAGGCAAATGCCAGCAGTATAGGTTTTGTTCTTCATTTCCTACCCCTTGGTTTTTCCCAAAATTAATTCGTCTAATTTTGAGAATGAGCCACTCATTATTCTTGAGAAATTCCCAATAACTTTCCCTACTTATATGATCAGATGTCTCGGTCGGAGGGTCAAATTTTGCACCAGATGAGATAATTCTGAGACAGAAGAATTTTTTTGCTGTCAAAATACCTTACAAAATGCATTTAGAGTTAGTTTTCTGGCATCTAATCAGCAACTAAAAGCGGAATTAAAAGTCAACTTTACTCATTTCAAATAGTGTTATAGATGGTAGTTAAAGGGCGAAAGCTGGTAGTATAAAGCAGCGCTATGGCGCTAATAAAGTCTCACTTGAGGAGCGAAGAATGGCAGAGATACAAGTTAAAACCGAGCCTACTGAAAATCACCAAGAAATGAAATTTCACATCGGTAAAACGATTTCTAAGGAGCAGGTTGAATATGCCTCTTCGGGCGAAGCCTATCGCTCGCCAATCGCGCGAAAAATATTTGGCTTTCCCTGGACGGATCGAGTTACTGTCGGAACAGACTTCGTCTGCGTAACAAAGCAAGAGTGGGTTGATTGGGAAGTTTTAGAAGAGCCCCTCAAAGGCCTCATTGGTGAGCACTTTGATCACGCTTTTTCCGAAGGTGAAGACGTCGAAGAAAACCCGGAACTCCCCAAGTCCCAAGTCGATCTTTCGAGTCCACAAGCCCAAAGAGTCAAAGAAATTATCGATCAGCAAATTAACCCTGCTGTTGCCGGACATGGTGGTTTTATCAATTTAATCAATGTTGAGAACAATAAAGTTTTTGTTCGTCTTGAGGGGGGATGCCAGGGGTGTTCGATGTCTATGGCTACTCTGAAGGAAGGCATAGAAACAACACTAAAAACCGAGATTCCAGAAATCGAAGAAGTGGTCGATGTCACTGATCACGACATGGGTGCGAATCCTTATTTTTCGTAGGTTCAGGACCCCACTTTGAAATAGCCCTTCTAAAGTCGACCCAATCTTAACATTGGGCAGGACTTCGCTACAGTCTTTATTAATGGCTTAACAACCGGACTTACCACACTGTAGGCCCTCATATAGACTCTAATCAGGAGTCGGATATGTTAAATAGATTATTTTTGTTTATTAGTTTTACTTCGCTAGTCTTCGCTTCAAGTCTTGCCCTGGCCCAGTCGAGAGCGGGCGGTATGGTCTACGATGTTGCTACGACATACAACTATTCGCGCTTCGAGAGACTGACTACTGGGCAGTCGACGAACTTTCTATCGCGCTCAGGTTACGGTGCTGCCATCAATATTGAGCGCACGGGGCAAAAATGGGGATTTTTTGTCGACGGAACATTTGATAGCTATAGTTTCGAACCACCCCAAGGCGTTACCGTTGAATCAAAGAACTTCAGTGCGCAACGATACGGAATTGGTCTTCTCAGGAAAATGGGTTTGAGTTACACCCCCTATTTAGCCATTGATTACGATGGTGTGATTTTCGTAGGAGAAACGGGCACGAGTCTTTACAGTGTTGAAACTCAGAATGTGGTAAAAGCCCGCGTCGGAATTCGTATTGATGTATCGAGTGGGCGCGGCCCAGGAATGGCGGTAAATATTTATTACCAAACACCCATTACTACTGTGACTTTCGAAGACGAAACCCTTTCGGCTTATAATGTGGTTGGGGCGAACCTTAAGCTTCAGTGGGGCCGAACCTTTAAGTCGGGGTTTATCTTCGGCTTTCAGGCTGAGGAGTACAAAGCAGCGGCTAACTATTTCACAACGCTCTTAAGTTCTGGCCTCTTCATGACCTTCTAAAATCACAAAAAAATAGGCCACTTCCTAAGAAGTGGCCGTCAGAGAAATGAGGAAATGGATATTAAAACAGAACCTCTAGAGTTCTATATAAACCCCTTGTTTCACTCCCAAACTCACCTTTACCCTTATTAAATAGCAATCACCCAAACTTGGCGGCGGACCTGGTCCTACTAGAGCTCGATTCTTGAATAGCCTGCACGATCATCCTTGGCGGTCTCTTCTTCGTGCGGGTCCTCCCTGACTTCAATCTTCCTTGATCTAAACTATTCAAACCCCTCTCCACGGGTTTCAATCCCTCTCATTTCTCTTTGTCAGCTCCCTTCTGACACAGAGAGTTATAATTCTTTGGGCCCCAGAATGAAAGGCAAAGCTTTGACACATTGCTTAGTAAACTGCCAGTGGCGAGGGGGACTTGGACATCTCCCCAGGGCTTTTGTCAAAAATAGAATTCGACCTGACAGACTCATAAAACATCTGTCAAACTAGAGAGGTCATGTCAGGTGAGAGCGGTACAAAAAACAAAAAAGATGATGCATTTTGGGCGGTGCTGAGTTCAGCCATCGAGCTCGAGTACAAAAAAGGCCATTTAAAATGGACGATTACTGAGTTATCCCGAAAAAGTAAGGTGACCCGTTCTTTGATCTACTATTACTTCGGACGATCAAAGGTCTCCATTCTCAAAGAGGGAGTGAAAGTGATTGGCGAGGAGCTCGTTGGTCTTACCGAAGAGCGTATTCGCAAATGGAAAGAAGGGCAGTTTTTAGAGTCGATGCTCGACGCTTTTGAAATTTACCAGAAAGCCCCCTTTCTCTGTGCTTTTTATTTAAATTACCGAACCATGCCCAACGAAATCGGTGAGAGTCTTCTTCACCTTGAAAATGAGTTTTTTAAAAAAATAAAACAATTTATGCCCAGCCTTTCTGACGCCCAGGCGCGAGCTGTCTTTGCCACCTATTTTGGAATTATCTTTAGTCCGCTTTCTAATCGCGAATCGATTCACGTGAATACTGAGTACCTTCAGAAGATTTTTAAAGAATTTTCTCCATACGTAAAACCCAATTAAGTATTGGTTTTTATCTTCTAATAAGAAAAAACTATTTTTTAATTTTACGCTTCTTTGGTTTCTTCCGCTTTTTCTGAGAAGTTGTTGATGAGATTTTAGAAGAGCCATTATTCGCTTTTTTGGGCTTTTGCTTGGCCTCATTCTCTTCTTCATTGGGCTGATCACTTGGCGGTTGCATATTCGCCCAGCCGCCAATGGGTGCTACATCTCGCTTCATGCACCAAAGCAAATACCCACCAGCCATAAAGAACATGACGATGCTCAGCCATTGCCCTCGAGTTAGGCCAAAGAGTTGGTAGCCAATGTGGGCATCGGGGAGGCGAAACTGCTCATTGATAATTCTCGAGATGGGGTAAAGAGTCAGAAAGGCTCCGCCGATAACGCCCGGCTTAAGAGGCTTTCTCCACAGAAAAATAATAAACAAAAATGGAATGAGTCCTTCCGATAGCGCAGCGTAGAGTTGCGAAGGGTGCCGAGCTTCTAATACTGTGCCCAGTGCCTTAGTGAGAGCCTCATTACCTTTAGCAGGAGCTTCGAGAAGCTTATAAACCACCGAGTGAATTTCATCTCGGGCTGGCAAATAAATTTTGTGATACATACTGCTCAATTCGGCATTGCCGAGATTTTGCGATTTGGCGGCAATGTAAGTACCGACATCCGAGACCCAGCTCTTCCAGCGTTCTCCCGAAATTCCGAGTTCGGGAACCACTGTGCTTAACTCCATGAGTTTAGCCTTGTATTGAGCGGCCCAATTGGCATCTGAAAAATTAATCCAGCGGTGCATATCTTGAGGGAACTTCACAGCCCAGGCAATTTTAGATTCTGCGACTCGGCCCATGAGTTCGCCGTTGATGAAGTTGGCAATTCGGCCCAAAAAAATTCCTATACTGGCACCGAGGATGCTGAGATCGCCGACGTGAAGCGGACTCATTTTGTGGCGCTTGCCAAACAAAATACAGGCGACAACGACTCCAATCATTCCACCGTGGCTAGCCATCCCCCCTTTGTGTACTGCGAGAGCTCCCCAAAAGGGAAAGTCGCTATTCCACTCGGTCAAAAGTTCGGGGCTGTAGAAGAAGACATAACCCAGTCGTCCGCCAATCATGACGCCAAGAATTATATAGGTTATGAAGTCGGCGACCTTTTCTACTTTCATGGGGCTGAGTTTACGCTCGGCCATCCAGCGAATAATGAAAAAACCCGCAACAAATCCCGTAAAATAGGCGAGACCATACCAGCGGACGCCGGGAAAATTCATGTTGAGGAGTGGGATGAGAAAAGGATCAATAATAAACGGATCGAGATTGTGTATCCAAGTTGTGTCTTCCATGGACTTATTGTCTAGATCGAAGGGCTAGTTGACAAGACATTCTTCTGCTTGGTGAGGATGGTTAGGGCTCTTGGGATTAGGACTGAAGACATAGGAAAATTACTCCCCATATCAAAGACTGAAATCCCTTTGTGCAGCTGCGAAAAAGCCTGTATGAAGTGCTTTGGCAATCAATAATAAGAGTGATACAACAAGCCCGAAAAGACTGGCTTTTTTAAATTACACCGAGTGAGGTCACCGTGCACAAGTTTGGCTATCTAAGTCGCACCAATATGGAGTATATCGAAGGGCTCTATCAAAGTTTTCTCAATGATCCGCAATCGGTGAGTGAAGACTGGCGAACCTTCTTTGAAGGGGTCGAGTTTGCTCAGAACCTCTCCGGATCGGTCTCTAGTCAAGAACTGGATGTTTACAATCTTATTACTTCTTATCGTGACTACGGTCACTTCGATGCCAAACTCGATCCACTTTCTTTAGCGCCGGCCAATGAAGGGGTTCTTAAACTCAAGGACTACAATCTTAAAGACGATGATCTCAAAAAGAAGTTTTCTATTGGTTCGATCGTCGGCAAAAAAGATGCGGAACTCGGAGAAATTATTAATCACCTCAAGAAAAGCTACTGCGGTACAATTTCTTGCCAGACTTCTGATACCATGCCGCGAATTCGCGAGTGGTTCTCAAAAGAATTCGAACAAGTTGACTACAAAGTCGATAAAGAAGAGAAAAAGTCGATCTACCAACAGCTGGTCCGCACTGAAACCCTAGAGATGTTTATTCATCGAAGGTTCCAAGGGACAAAACGTTTCTCAATTGAAGGGGCTGATGCCCTTATTCCGATGTTGCACAAACTTGTGAACAAAGGAACGAGCCTTAATGTCGAAGAAATTGTAATTGGTATGGCCCATCGTGGACGTATTAATGTGTTAACTAATTTCATGGACAAGGAGCTGGATAACATTCTGGCTGAGTTTGCCGGAACTGCGATTCACGATGAAGAAAATTTTGATTCCGATGTGAAGTACCACCTCGGTTATTCTGCCGACAAGAAAACTCCCCATGGAGATTGTCATATTTCTCTCGCGTTTAATCCATCCCATCTCGAAGCGGTAAATACTGTTGTTTTAGGAATGACTCGGGCGAAGCAGAGAGTGAGAAAAGATACCGGGAATCGCGAAAAGGTAGTTCCCGTGCTTATTCACGGTGATGCCGCCGTCGCTGGGCAAGGGGTTGTGTTTGAAACTCTGCAAATGTCCCAACTCAAAGGTTACACCGTCGGAGGAACGATTCACGTAGTGATCGATAACCAAGTGGGTTTCACTACTAATCCAGAGTCGGGACGAAGTTCTCCCTATTCGACGGATGTTGGTAAATCCCAGCAAATTCCTGTGATTCATGTAAATGGTGATGACGTTGAAGCTTGTGTTCGAGCTATGGATATTGCCATTCGTTTTCGACAAGAGTTTAAAAGAGATATCTTTATAAATCTGACCTGTTATCGCCGCTATGGTCATAATGAGGGTGATGAGCCAATGTTCACTCAACCTCAAATGTACGACATCATAAAAAAGCATCCGACTTTGCGAACCATCTATGGTAAAGAACTGATTAAAAATTCAGTGATCGATGAAGCCTTCTTCGAGTCTTTTTACCAAGAAAAAATGGATAATCTGCAGCAAATTCTCGATGATGTTAAAGCGAATCCTCCTAAAAATAAGCCCATCGCTTTTGGTGGCGTTTGGGAGGGGATGCGTAGGCCCCGTCCAGAAGATTTTGAAACAACGTGGGAAACAAAGGCGAGTCAAGAGCACATCGATACTGTTGGAAAAGTTCTCACAACGATTCCACCTAATTTTACCATTCACAAAAAACTTCAGCGCCTTGTTGATTCGCGCAAGAAGATGGTCGAAGAAACCAAAATGGTGGATTGGGGTATGGGGGAGCTTCTGGCCTATGGATCGTTGATTCTCGAGGGCAATTCAGTTCGACTTTCGGGTCAGGATTGTATTCGAGGAACTTTTACTCACCGACATTCTTGCTTCTTCGATCAAAATACGGGGGAGATGTACAATCCGCTAAAGACTCTTCGCGAAGATAAAGAGTTCTGTGTCTATAACTCTTTTCTCTCGGAGATGGGTGTTCTCGGTTTTGAGTATGGTAACTCGTCATCGGACCCAACTTTCTTAACAATTTGGGAAGCCCAGTTTGGTGACTTCGCCAATGGTGCGCAGATCATTATTGATCAGTTCCTTGCCAGTGCAGAACAGAAGTGGATGCGTATGAGTGGTTTGACACTTTTACTTCCACACGGTTACGAGGGGCAAGGACCCGAGCACAGTAGTGCAAGGCTTGAGCGTTTCTTACAGTTATGTGCCCAGCAGAATATGCAGGTCTGTAACTTAACAACACCAGCCCAGCTCTTTCACGCCATGCGCAGACAAATGCGCCGGGATTTCAGGTTACCTCTCGTAATTATGTCACCGAAGTCATTGCTGAGACATCCACGGGTTGTTTCGCCGGTTTCCGATCTAACCGATGGTTTCTTTGCTGAAGTCATTGGTGATAAAGATGCGGATCCGAAAAAAGTGAACAGTGTGGTTCTGGTTTCAGGGAAACTTTACTATGAACTTCTCGAAAAAAAGGAATCACTGGGCGTTGCCGCACAACATGTGGCACTTGTTCGAGTGGAACAGCTCTATCCCTATCCTGAGAACTTTTTGGTGTCGGAGTTAAAGAGATACAAGGGATTGAAATCGGTTATTTGGGCGCAAGAAGAGCCAAAAAATATGGGATCATGGCGTTATATTTCTCCGTTTATCAGAGAGAGCCTCGATGCCAACGGCATGAAAGACGTTGAATTAAAATATGAGGGACGGACATTCCGCGCCTCTCCTGCTACGGGAAATCCAAAGATCCACATGCAGGAGCAAAACCAAATTATTGATAATTGTTTCTAGGAACAAGGAGATAAACAGTGTCAGTTGAAATTAAAGTACCTGCAGCCGGTGAATCAGTGACCGAAGCCATTCTAGCGGAATGGATCAAGGAAGACGGTGATCTGGTTAAACGCGATGATGTCCTCTTGGTCCTTGAAACAGATAAGGCGAGTATGGAGGTCGTTGCCGAGGCAGACGGTAAGCTCCAACATAAAGTTGAGGCCGATGAAACGGTTCAAGTCGGAACCGTGATTGGAGTCATCGATACCAGCGTTCAGGTTCCCAAAGAGCCTAAATCAGCGCCGCCAAAGAATACGAGTGAAGAGACCGCTCCAGTGGCTGCATCTTCAAATGGAAGTCAAAGTGGTCCCCAAGCCAGTCCAGAATTGCAACAGCATCTGAGCCCTGCGGTTTCAAGAGCGGTGGCCGAAACGGGTGTTGACCCAAGTACAGTTAGTGGCACTGGACGGGGTGGTCGCCTTACCAAGGGTGATATCATGGAAGCCGCCACCAATTCTCCGAGTCCCCAGGAAGCTAAGTCGGCACCAGCAGTGCAAACTCCTGCGGTCAAGGGTACGAGCGAGCGGGTAAAGATGACAACCATTCGCAAGCGCATTGCGGAGCGATTGGTTGAAGCCCAGCAAACGGCTGCGATCCTCACTACATTTAACGAGATCGATATGTCGCAAATTATGGCTGTTCGCTCGGAGTACAAAGATAAGTTTGAAAAGAAATACGGCATTCGCCTTGGTTTTATGGGTTTGTTTGTTAAAGCCTGTATCGAAGCTCTCAAAGAGTATCCAGCCGTTAATGCTGAAATCGATGGAACGGATATCGTTTATCACAATTTTTATAACGTGGGAATTGCAGTGAGTACCCCTAAGGGCTTGATGGTTCCAGTTATTAAAAATGCGGATCAAATGTCGGTGGCCGAAATCGAGTTGAAAATAAAAGAATATGCGGAAAAGGCTCGAAAAGGTCGAATTACAATTGATGACCTTAGTGGTGCGACATTCACAATTACAAATGGCGGTGTTTTTGGATCTCTGATGTCGACTCCCATTCTCACGCCCCCACAGGTCGGAATATTGGGAATGCACAAGATCGAAGAACGAGCCGTTGTGGTCAATGGCAAGGTTGAAGTTCGTCCGATGATGTACGTGGCCCTCTCTTACGATCACAGAATTGTCGATGGTAAAGAGTCCGTTTCGTTTCTTGTTAGAGTTAAAGATTGTATTGAAGATCCGCAAAGGATCCTTTTGGAGATTTAGTAATGGCTGAAAAGAAGTTTGATTTAGTGGTTATTGGTTCGGGCCCTGGTGGTTATGTCGGAGCGATTCGTGCAGCACAATTGGGTTTGAAAACTGCTGTCGTAGAAAAGGACCCGACATTTGGCGGAACCTGTCTTAATGTTGGTTGCATTCCGTCTAAAGCCCTCTTGCAATCGAGTGAACACTTTGCCGCCGCAAAGAAAGAGTTCTCAGAGCACGGGATAGATATTGCTGATCTTAAGCTCAATCTTCCAAATATGATGAAGAGAAAAGAAAAAATTGTCTCTGATTTGACGGGTGGAGTGAAAGGACTTTTTCAAAAAAATAAAATTGAAACTTTTGAGGGACATGGCTCTTTCAAGGATGCTCATACTGTTGTCGTTACAAAAAATGATGGTAGTACCGAAGAAATTGGCGCAGACAAAATCATGATTGCTACTGGATCAACTCCGGTTGAACTGCCACATATTAAATTTGATCGCGATCGAATCGTGGATTCGACCGGGGCCCTCAGTTTCTCAGAAGTGCCAAAGCGTCTTTGTGTTATTGGCGGTGGAGTAATTGGTTTAGAGCTGGGTTCGGTGTGGAGCCGACTAGGTTCACAAGTGACCGTTGTTGAATTTGCAGATCGATTGATCGCAGGAATGGACATTCAGCTTTCTAAAGACATTCTACGTTTTCTTAAGAAGCAAGGAATGGAATTCAAGCTTTCTTCGAAGGTGACTGGTGCTCAAGTAAAGGGCGATAAAGTTGTAGTTAGTTATGAAGATATGAAAAAAGGTGGAGAAGATAGCTTTGAGGTCGACCGCGTTCTTGTGGCTGTCGGTCGCAGAGCTTACACCGACAAGTTGGGGCTGGAAAATGCGGGAATTCAGACTGACGACCGCGGGCGCATAGAGGTTAATGAGCATTTACAAACCAACCAACCCCATATATTTGCAATTGGTGATGTTATAAAAGGAGCGATGCTGGCTCATAAGGCCGAAGAAGAGGGTGTTGCAGTGGCTGAGTACTTGGCCACAGGTTATGGTCACGTTAACTACGACACCGTCCCCGGTGTTGTGTACACATGGCCAGAAGTAGCCTCCGTGGGTAAGACCGAGCAAGAGTTGAAAGATGCCGGAATCAGCTATAACTCGGGAATGTTTCCATTCAGTGCCAACGGGCGAGCTAAAGCTTTTGGTATGACCGATGGTCGTGTGAAAATATTGGCTGACGCAAAAACGGATAAACTTCTTGGGGTTCATATTACTGGTCCCAATGCTTCTGAACTCATTGCAGAAGCCGTTGTCGCCATGGAGTTTGGTGGGAGTGCCGAAGATTTGGCGCGTAGTTTTCACGCCCACCCAACCCTCGCAGAAACCATGCGCGAGGCCGCTCTTGCTGTAGATAAGCGCGCCCGCCAAATGTAAGTGGTAGATGCTTCCTTTTTGGCATTTCATTTGTAATTAGTTTCCGTATTAAATCTGTCCGAGGGCTCTCGTGGAGTCCTTTATAGAACGAGGGGGAACCCTGTTTTTTTTGCGGACAATTAGGGACTTGAACGTCAATAAATGTCGAGTTGAGTCGCTAAAATTTGAAACTATTGTCGAATAGGTTACCATGGAAACTAATCAGTTTACGACTTCTTCAAGAGCCCCTCAATCTTCTAAAAAGCGATTTGGCCCGATAGACCGGTTGGTGCAAAAACAAATTCTAGAACTCTGTAAGTCCCCGAAAATCAGCATTCCCGCCATGGTTTTATTTGTCAGCGGATTTGTTTTAACAGGTGGATCAGCTTACCTTTATGCCCAAGGGTTGATCCCTTTATTTGTTGGAGTTTTATCAAGTACAGTCGCCTGTTATTTGATTTATACATGTCTGCATGAAGCCGTGCATAACTGCATTTCAAGTAACAAGGCCATTAATAAAACGGTTGGATGGATTTCAGGAAGTTTTCTATTTTCGCCTTTTGAAGCCTTTCGCTTCATCCATTTAGAACATCATCGTTATACGAATCATCCCGAAAAAGACCCGGATATGTATAGTGCTAAATCTTTCTTGCCTCTGCGTTGGCTCACTCAGAGTCTGTACTATTACGGGGTTTATTGGAGTCGACGACGTAAGCTCCCATGGAAGTATCGAATCGACAACGTGGTTCACTTGTTTCTCAATGTAAGCCTTGCGGTTTATCTTTGGAATATTGGTTATGACTGGTTTGTACTGTATTTTTGGTTAGTTCCAGCCTTTTTGAGTGTCTTCTTTTTAGCTCTATTTTTTAACTACCTGCCTCATCATCCCCACGATCCCGAGTTGCAGACGAATCAATATACGGCGACCAATGTTCGTATACCAAAGGTACTCACTCCGATTTTTCTTTATCAAAACTACCACTTGGTTCACCATCTCTATTCTCACGCTCCTTTTTACAACTACATTAAGATTTGGCGTTTGGGGGAGAGGGAGTTTACCCAGCGTGGATCCGTTATCAAAGAAAAGCTCTTTGAACTCTAACGCGCCAATTTGCTTCTAGCCCCTGAAACATCTTCAAAATGGATTTCAACAGCTCGTCTTTAAAAATTGAAATCTTCAGTTGATTCAACACTTTTAGGTGCCTAATCCCGTTCAAATCGAGATGAGAGGGAGTCTATCATCTGTGTCAAACTATTATTGATTCTGAACTTTGGCTTCGAATTTGTACTATGAGAGGTCAGGGAATAGGACTGGGTGTATGAGTTGGTTTTGGAGATTTAATGTTTCAAAAAAGGCTCATCCAAGCACTTGTGCTTGTGCCCCTTATTTTCCTCGCCATTAAGGCCCATGCTTCGAACTTAAAAGGAAGCTACTCTTGGTCTATTGAAGGCAAGCAGATCGAAGAGCAAGAAGTTCTAGCTCAATCGACTCTTACGAGTTTTTACTTGGGTGCAGACTTTCGTCATCGCCTCACTCAGCAGTTTTCACTTTACTTCTCGCCCGCATTTATTTTTGCTTCAGGTCGTTCGCAGGCCTTGATCATCGATAAGCGCCCTAGAAATAGTTTTTACGCCAATCAAGCCAAAGTGAGCTTTCGCCTGGTTCGCGCCCTAATCGTGCAGGCTGGAGCGATTAACCAGGATTTCCTGGGGAATTCACAATTGGTTTCTAACCGAGCTTTTCCGGCGGCGAAATTAAAAATACGTTTGTTTCCTCGTTCGTGGGGAGCTCATCTCAACTTTGAAAATCAGGTCGCCATTCCCACATCCTATACCTTTTCAACCGAGGCCGAGGCAGAAGAGCCAACGCCAACCCTTACAACTTCGACATTAACTCTCAAGTGGAAGCCATTTGATGAACTTAGTGTGAAAGCGGGGATGACTTACTTTCAATTCAGTCAACTTCCTCAAGTGGTGGCAGTTGATAGTGTTCTGCTTGGAAACACCGTCGATCAGTTCTCAACACAGACCGCGGCTTTTGCTTATGAGTTCAAAGGTTTTTCTGGCAATGCTTCGGGTAAATTTAAACTTCCAGATGGCATCGACCTGAATCTTGGGACGACTGCGATCATCAATACCGAAGCTCTCGAGGGTTTTAATAGGGGATACTCGGTTTCGGGAGGTTTCGACATTCACTTGCCTAAAAGTATGCTTTTGGGTTTGAGTCTGAAGCACTTTCGTGTCGAACCCGATACGAGTCCTGCTTATTACAATTCGAGTAGTCAGCCTAACAATCGCATGGGTTTTACCTACAAAGCCTATTACCGATTTAAAAACTCTAATTTTCAGGTGAGTGGTAGCTATAGTCATATGACGCGAATTTATGTTGATGACCTCATGGGCGAGCGCTCTGTGGTTTACTTTTCAGTGGAGACTCTCGGTGCATCGATATAGACTAGGTAACATAATTATTCTAAGCCTCATACTTGGAGTCACTTCAGCCTGTGATATGAATACGGGATTAGAAAGGCCGGACGGTCGCGAAGCGAGAGCCACTTTTTATTTAGATAGCTTTAGTGGCTCTTCACAGATTAAGTCCGTCGATTCTGACTTTCAATACCCTCAATCTAAACTCTATAATTTTGTCGCTTGTGTTAAAGACTACGCATTCAATAGCAGAGTGGGTAATCACAAGTTTGTCGTTTTTAAAAAAACTGAGGGCGAGGGAGAAGTAGAAGCTCGCTCCGATGAGATCGGTTGTATCCGCTGGGACGAAGAGATATTTTTCGATTACTTTGCCGACTCAAACTACCTGCGATTGACCCGAGAAATTCGCTCCACGGGAGTTCATAAGGGAGCTATCGATGTTGAGTTTGCACTCAATCCTTGGGGGCATGGAGAAAGCCTTTCTGAGGTTGTCGATTTAGCGAAGGTGAGTCTTCCCGAAGTTCTTGAGGAGTCTTCTTCTTTAGATGCGCTCTCGGGGCGATTTACGCAGACTTCTGAAAAAGCAAAGCGCCCGCTGTGGTTTTCAAGCTTTTCGGTCGACTTCAAAGAAAGTTCTATTTCTGGAGATACCATGATACTCGAAGCCGAGTTGCAAAGTAATCCAGAGGTTCTTGTTAGAGATACTAAGGGCAACCCTGTGGCCGTTCCCTTAATGGGTGGAAACTATCGTTTCAAAGTGTTTTTGATTCACGAGCTGATTGAAAATGGCGAATCAAAACTTCGCGTTCTCAACGAACCCCTCGAATTTGATGGAAGTGCACAGAGGGGGCAATTAACATCCACATTTAATTTAGAGATCAGAGCCATACCTACAAAAGGTCGCTATAAAGTGGGCATCATTGCCCAAGCTATCGAAGGTCCACGTAGCCTTAAAAAGTTTGAAGGCCTTTTCGATTTCGGTACGGTTTCGTATCTAACAGGAAAGCGAACTGGGCGGCTTCTTAACGAAGTAATCGAAGACGAAGGTAAGTACAAGTTAGCAGACCAACTTCAAGTTCAGACCTTTCGAATCGGTCCAAATACGACGGGCTACAAGAAACCCGGGTATGAGGTAAAGCCTAATGTACAAATGCGTTTTGCCAAATACGGAAAAGAAACCACTTCAGAGCGTGAAGTATTCATGCGCATTACAGCCTGTGTCGTCGATTCCAGCGGAAACAAGGTTGAAAGAGAGCCCTTTATCGTTCACAAGATTGATCGAGATCAAAATGGTGAACGAGTCAAAGAACGAGTTGTCAGTGGTAGTGATGGTTGCTTTCCTTGGCAAGATCGGTTTACCCATAAATATTTTATTCGAGAGCGTACATTTCTAAAAACTTTCGTTGTTGAAAACGAAGACATGAATTTAAATGCTGAGATTCCTCTCCTTATTAACCCTTGGGATTTTACATTTACGTTTGGCGGAGATGCTAGGGGACTCTCAGAGGATGTTATTAATGATCAGACCTATTTAGAACGTCCTGAATCTGAATTTTATATGACGACCTTTAGTTATAGCTATGAGGGAACTCGCTATGAAATTGATGATCTCATGCGCATGACGGTCTTTGAAAAGGTTAAAATTTGGGCTAACCCTCAGACCCAACGATTTAGCTCCCAAACAAAGGGACGAAATGCCACGGAACCCCTTCGCTATGGGGTTTATCTCATTCGATTTGCTCTACGGCGCAACGACTATGAAGTCAAAGAAGAGGCCCATAAATACATTGCGGGATTCGAAAAACTGGTCGAGGTGATTCACGGTCAATTCCGAGTCGAGGTTGACATACCTTTCCGTGATATTCGCCTGCAAGGTTCACGTAATGAACTCCTTATTGAGTTTTCTCTCGTCGATGAAAGTAAGGTACACAGAATAGGGACTAATGAGTTCGCACCCATCGAAGGTGAGACCTTTGAGTCAGTGGTATTGCACGATGCGGGATTAAAACCCAAAACCTTTGCTGGTCCCCTCATTATGTATAGTGAGGGTAAAACTTCGAACGTCCTCGAACTCGGAGCTAACGAATTTATGGGAGATACTGACTACAAGGGGTGGCTCGATAAATACAAAAGCATAGAACTTCCTCGCGATTTAGTGTCCGAAAAAAACGCCTTGCCTGAAAAGATTGAGAACACGGGTGACTATTTAAAGTGGGGGCGATTTACTGATAAAGCTCATACTGAGTTCTTAAAAAAATATCGCTACGAATTTGCCGAGATCAATCATCTAAGCACTGTGCGTTTTGATGAGCCTGATTCAATTCGGAATTTAGCTCAATACTATGGAGCCTCTCTGAGTCAGCAAAGTCTGACCCGTTTCACCGAATTTCCACAGGGAACGTCTCCAGAGAATCGATTTGAGATGGATATTTTTAAATTAATTGAAGACGGACAGTTGAGTCCAGCCTTAGCAGCTGCATTTTGTGAAAGTTGGTACCAAGAGCTCTTTGTTAATCAACCGGGGTACGATTCGTCAGAGGCGCAAAGAAGAGGGCTCCTCAGAGTTTGCAAAAATCTAGGACGAGCAGGGGCCAATGCACTCTTTCTCGTAGGTCAACGAATAGAAGTTCATGATGTTTTCTTCGACGATGCTAAAGATGATACTTATTTTGGTCGCCACTCAAGTCTCTCTGTGCGCACGGGATTCTCATTAAGTCGCGGTCAATCAAGCACACTTTCACTGGGAGCCAATCTCAGCTGGGGGTTACCGGCTTTCGTGGACTTCTTTACTGGAATGCGATTTGGCGTGACGGGTTCTCAAGGAAATACTTGGTCTTCTGGAAGTTCCAACAGTATGAGTGCGGGGACAAGTATTGGACTTAGTATTGAAGAAAACAATTTTAAACTTGAGTTTAGAAAGTATCGTCGATGCGCTGTTGTTCGTCTTCACCCTGAACAGTATTACGATCGAGGAACGCCATTTTTTGGCTTTCTTAGTCGTTGGAATCAAAGGCTTTTTCAGGGAAGTTATTTTGGTCAGGAACTGGTTTTTCACGACTCTTTGACCGTGCCACCGGCCCTTCCGGTTGAGTATGGTTATTACGTTTGTGGTCCCGAAGAAACAGACCCAATCATTCGACACGAAAAGTACTATTATATTACTCAAGGCCACGGTTCTGGCTATCAACAAGATCGTTCCGATTGGCGCAATAGACCTTTTATGATTTCAATCCGCGGCTTGCGCGATTTCCACAGCTTTATCAAATCAACCCAAGCCTATTTGGATTATCCCGAAGAAAGTTGGATCAATACCCACGATGACGTTAATTTGATCCAGAGGTTGGAGAAGACGTTTCAAGCGATTCCGACGTCTCACCCCGGTCTCTACAAGGAGCCAACAGTACCCTAACAAAATATTGCGCTAAAGAAATAAGCAGCCTTAATAATTTCGGTTACTTAACGCCCATCGGCCGCGTTTTTTGTGCATTTACGGAATGGTTTCCTTGGACTATGTTCAAAGGTCTAGGAAGGGGAATCACAATGAAATCCATAGTTTTCAGTTTCGTCGTATTTGTAATGTGTCATACCGCCTTAGCGCAGTTTCCATGGTTGGAAATGGAAGATCAAAGGCTCTACATCCCACAAAATATTCAACAGCCGGCACCGGTCATGGTTATGCTCCACGGTTGTTTACAAACAGGAGAAACATTCGCGGTTTCGACTCAAATGAATCAGGTGGCCGAGCAAAATGGTTTTGTAGTTATCTATCCTGATCAGAGCCGAGTGAATAACCCTCTAAAATGTTGGAACTGGTTTGAGCCAGCTAACCACCAGCGTACAGCAAACAACGAAATGCAAGTGATACTGGACCTCATTGGTTTGGCCGCCGAACAGGTTCCTCTCGATTTGCAAAGAGTCTATGTGGCCGGATTATCTGCAGGCGGGGGAATGGCTGCCAATCTTATGGGATGCTATAGTGACTTTTTTGCCGCTGGTGCCGTACATTCAGGTTTAGCCTTTGCTGCGGCAACGTCTGTCGGTGAAGCGCAATCTGTGATGCGCAATCCACAGAGATTGAATCCACAAACATTGGCTGAAAAGGCCATCAATTGCGTCGGTGAAAAGGGCAGATCGATTCCTGTCTTTGCTGTGCACGGGTTGAATGACACAATCGTTGCCATGGGACACTCCCAAGTTTTGATACAACAATTTGCGATTTACAATGATTTCTTCGATGACCGTCAAATCAATGGCAGTGTTAGTGATGAAGTCTTCGCAACTCGCGACATCAAGGACGCTCCCAAGCAAGCGACTCTTATCAGCTATAATCGAGGGCAGTATCCATTTTTGAGTTCTCTTATTGTCGATCGCATGGATCACGCTTGGTCTGGAGGCAAGGCGGGTGAGCAATATTCTGACCCTGAAGGTCCCAATGCCAGTCACCTCATTTGGATGTTTGTGAGCCCTCACAAGAGACAAAATTCCTTTTTCTAGGGCGTCTTTGCGCATGAAGTGTCAACAGTGTTGACACTTCACCGGCTACTACAGGGATGCTCTAGGCGGCATCAGCCTTGCAATTCACTATCTATAGAATTTTCTTCTTTAGAGGAGTGATAACATGCGAGTGATAGCCCTAGTTTTTATCGTCAGTTTTAGCCTTATCTCTGAGTC
>JAUHWN010000097.1 GCA_030424665.1 Bdellovibrionia bacterium
ATCAATCGAAGTATTAGGAACTTCGGTATCGACCGTAAAGGGAAAGGGCGAATTCGTCGCCGGAACATTTCCTGCCGCCGTAACAGCAAAAACGTGAACGAGATAATCTTGGCCTTCGCTGAGATTACAAGAGTCAAAGCTAAAACTTGTGTTGGTTGTGGTTTGACTGGCGCAAACATCGACATTGGCGGGCGTTGTGATTTCGACAGCGTAACTCGAAGCCATGGAATTTGGCTCCCATGAAATATTCGCGAGAGATCCGTTCGTGAGAAAGCCATCGACGATTCCGTCACTTCCCCCTTCGATTCCAAGAATATCAAAAGGAGGAACAGAACCGATATCCTCATCATCATCACCAGTGGGCTGTCCACCACAGGCGACAAGGCTCGCAAAAACAAGTGCAAGAAGAATTTGCTTAAATTTTTGTTCGATGATCGCTCTATCCATACTTCTCATTCGCCGACGTTCAACATAAGTATAATCAAGAATAATTTTCCCATAAAGACCTGTATTTTTCGAGCATTAGAGGGGCTTTGAGCCAATCTGAAACAGGGCTATGGTAGGGGTTTTTAAGACTTCTTAACAACTCTCAGAACTGAGACAGTTGCCCACAAAATAACTTGTTTTTCGAAAATTTTATTTTGGGAATAAATGGAAACATATGAACTGCAAAAAGCTCGACCCAGGTTTGAGCCCCAGCACAGGTCAAGAACAGAACGCAAGGACCTTTCGTATCTGTTGCCGGGGTCTAGAAAATGGTGACCTCCCGGCTCCTGTACTTTTCAATGAACTCCTCTTTTGTCAATCGAACCTCATCTAAGAAGTTATTGAAACCATCTGGCAGTTCAGAAAGAACAAGATCATTGATTTCTCGAGAAAGACGATCGTACTCGGTAGCCGAATAGGTACTAATTGTTGGATTAGGGTTCGCACCTCCAAATATGTAAACAATCTCAGCGGCCCTTTGCCAAATGTTTCTAGCGATAGTATCGAGAGGCTGGAGATGGGCAATCAACTGCGAGATCAGTCTTGAAAATTTCTGCTTTGCCAAGAATGAATTCGGCTCGAATGCCATCAACTCACTGATTTCAGATCCAAGGCCTGGTGGAAGGAACATTTCTAAATGGACTTTATCATCGCGGTATTCAAAAAGCCAACGATCTTCCGGCCGACCATTTTCTCCGGCCATCTCAACTTTTTTGAAAAACATTTTCGAATCACCCCGACCCAAAATGGCTGCGCCCATATTGTAACCGCGAACCTGGGGCTCTGTATAAAGTGCTTTGAAAGAAACAGAGTCTTCCGCAGGCCTCATAGTACCGAAGTTCCCACCTAAGTGGTCGAATGCTTTCTTTATCAACTCGATATTATTGAAAGCAGAGAATGAAACATCCCTTATTGCGTTGGCGTTATCATAACTGGTCCGCAGCCTTTCGTGCATCAAACTCAAGGGAAGATCTCCCTTTAAAATTTCAAGTATCTCTTCAGATTGCAGCAGTAAATTGTACGAAAAGGTAATCATCTCTTCGAATGGAAGAAAGTGGGTGTAATAAGCTAGAATAGGATTATCTGCATCTGTGTTTTCAACCAGTGCCGTGCCGTTCATCGAAGTGGCAACTAAATGAAATAAAGATATGACTCCGAGTTCGCTGGCATATTCCATAGCACCATGGGAATTTTCGTGAACGACAGGATCTTGCAAATATCCATCTCTGATCTCGTCGAATGAGATAAAAATAAACTTATCTTTCAGAAGTTGCACTCTACGGTCCTCGCCCACTTTTGGCCGTACGATACTCTGGTGAAGGCTTTTCGAATTACCCGACTCGATCAACTCATTAATATCGTACACAAGGTCGTAGCCCATACTCTCCAACTGAAAAGCCAGCCGGTTCCAGGCCGAAGGCGCATTTTCGATGGGCTCGATCCTAATACGGTAGTAAACATCAGAGGACATTGTGGCTACAACACCAAGCTCTTTTAAGCGCCTATGGGCCGCAAATTGATGGTTTTCATAGTGAACAAATGGAGTAAAACCTGGCTTCGAGGACTGCTTCATCAAATGACTATGGGAGTGAATTAAGCCCAGATGCGAGAAAAGAGCATTACAGCTCGAGCTCGGACTCGCCAAGGCGATCGTGCCACAAAATATGCTCACCAATGTGAAAAACAGAACCTTCTGAGTCTTAGACATAGCATTCTCTTAAACAAAAAGGATGCCGACTCCATCTCCCCAAAAAGGGACTTTCCCAAAAAAGGCAGTATTCTTTACAGCCAAAGGGACTCGGCTTTGACCTGCGCCTCAATACTTCCTAAAACCCCCTAACGGGTTTTAAAAAAACAGGGTTTTCTACTTAACTTTGTGTTGGAGGATTTAATGAAAATTTTGATTTCTATTTTAATCGTGTTGTCTACAAGCACAGTCTTTGCCCAGGCAGGCACTTACTACTGCAGCCTCACTTCTCATAAGGAATTGCGTTCAGTTGTTTATCAAACAGTGACCGATAGCTTGAGTGATCAAGGTGTCGTGCAAATGCCAGATTCAGGCGCAGAACTATCTAATAAACTTTGGGAACTTGTTGATCCGCCAGTTGTTTACAGTGTGAATACTTTCGGTGACGGTACCGAGAGCTGGCATACAGATATCGTTGTCTACCCAATGAAAAAGTCTTTCCTCGACCAGGGTCTTTTCTACAATCGTACTTTGGCCTTCAAAGTGACATATACAAAATTCTACGTCGACGGTGATGATGGCCTTTTTGGATGTATTGAAAACAGAAGACTCTCTGAAGAAGTAATTGGATCTATTGAAAAAATCGAATGGCTTAAGTAATTACCGACAGAAGGGCTTTCAGAGATGGAAGCCTTTTATGGTAGGTAGGCTAGCAAGATGCTAATACCTAAAAAGAGTTCTAGCGAGATGGGATTCGAAAGTTAATGGGTCATGACTGGGTTTATATTTGGTTAAGGACAAAAACCCATCCCGCTAGATCAAATTTTATCTGAATTTGTTTTCGCTTCTTTAACTGACGCTCAGACCGACAAAAACAAAAACGATTGAAAACATAATAAAAATAAAAAAACTAATGAGCCAATCCGTGGCCCATTGCCCTCGCGAAGACTTTACTCTCACTCTCTCCACCTTCTTCTTACTCCGCAAACGTTCTCTGTGTAACTAAGAATAGCTCCAATTTAGATTTAATGCTAATTTTTTGTAACCATTTTTGGGGGCGCGAAAGATATTTTAAGTCTAAATTCCCTAGTTTTGGGCGTTTATCTCATTTTAGTGCTATTTTTTTGTAACCATTTTTTGTCTCATAATGAGAATTCGACTCGCTCATTTCACACATTTGAGAGATAATAAATCCATGAAGAAGAATTCTTTGCTGAGCCAAGAAAACTTAGACCAGGATATTTTCGACTTTCACGACTATCGAGAGTTTCTCAGTCAATATATTGAAAGGGCTAAAAGCGAGATACAGAAGTTTTCACTTCGCTCTTTTGCAAAGGAACTGGGAGTCACCCATAGCCTACTCTCTCTAATACTATCAAACCGAAGAAACCTTTCTGATGAACTCCTTCGTAAAATTATTTTCTATTTTCAATTCGACGAACAACAAGAAGACTACTTTCGCTGTCTCGTAGATCTCTCTGACGCGCGCAAGGCCGAAGAGCGCAACCGAGCTTTTGAAAAAATAAAGAAATTCAAGCGCTTTCAAAAACAACGTCCCAAAGAGTTCGAAACCTATCGCTACCTCAGCTCCTGGTATTACGTGGCGATCCGAGAGCTCGCCCAAAGAAATGACTTTCAGTTTGACCCCAAATGGATTCGTAAAAAACTCAGCCTCCCCGTCCCTCTCAGAGAAATCAAAAAAGCCATTAAATTCCTACTCGACCATGGCTTTATCGCAAAGGACGACAAAGGAAAAGCCTACCTCCCCGAAAAAGTCGTCAGTTGTAAGAGAGGCGCTTTTCAGCTTTCACTCAATCACTTTCATAAAGAGATGCTCAACATAACCATCGATTCAATTGATCAAATAAAAAAAGAAAACCGACGCCTCTTTGGCTACACTCTAGCCATTCCCCAGGGGAAACTAGCAGAGCTTAGCAAAATCCTCGAAAATGCCGAAAAGCAGATAGCGGCCCTTGAGGAGACCGAGGAAAACCTAGAGAGCGTCTATCACGTCAGCTTTGCGGCTGTCCAATTGGCGGGAGATAAGTAGTGTTTAAGAACAAAACAAAGATTCTAGGTCTTTTTATTTTACTGCTCGGTCTTTTAATCGGCTTTCAAAACTGTGAGTGGAAAATTGGCCCTGATGAAAACAGGGGTGGCAGCGAGGGAACTTCAACCGGAGATCCAAGCAAGGCCCTTCGATTTATCGCCTACGATGAAGTCGAAGATGAAGACGGACGGCTCGTCGACGTTAACAATTTGAAAATGTGCTTTAAAGAAATGCGATTTTTCGGTGTCGATGACACACCTGATGTAGTCGTCTACCCGGGCGAGCTAGCGATTTCCCCCCAAGGAAGCCTCTTTAAGGGCTTTAATATTCCCCTTGGACACTACAACCGAGTGGTCTTCAAACTCGATGGACTCAATTGCCAATCGGGAATCAGCCTTTCTTTTAGTAACTCTGGGGGAACCTATCAGACGACCAATCAACTTTACTTGGAGTTTGAAGGCGATGTGAATCTAACTGGCGAAAAGAAAGCGGTTTGGTTCTATTTGGACGACTTAGTCGTGGTTATGGATGACATTAATAATGACGCCCAGATCAAGACTCTCCTCGAAGAAATTATCTCTTTTTACGAATAACACCATTACGCTGCGCAAGGCCCAGCAAATAGTAGCATCATAAAGTGACTCCCGGCCTGATTTCGGTTCTAATTCTAGGGCCTAGAAAATCAACCGGGAGTGCTCAATGATTCTCAAAGACCACCCAGAAGTCTTAATAAAACAAAGAAAAGAATGGGGTGAAATTCTTCTCGATATTGAAACTCGAAATAAGTACGAAATTAAAACGGCAGAAGGCGCGCCCCTTGGATTTGCAGCCGAACAAGGAAAAGACTTTCTTGGTTTTTTAGCTCGGGGGTTTCTCGGTCATTGGCGCAGCTTCCACATTCACTTTTTTGACGCCTCAAAAAGCCTGGTGTTCATCGGTCACCACCCCTTTCGCTGGTTTTTTAGCCGTCTCGACATCAACGATCAGAACGGGCAAAAGTTAGGGGCGATTCAGCAGCGCTTCAGTTTTTTTAGAAAGCGCTTCGACGTCGAAAATGCTCAGGGTAAAGTTGTTTTCGAGTGCAAATCTCCTTGGTTTCGCTTTTGGACCTTCCCAATAAAGAACCTTCAAGAGGTGGAGCAAGGTCGAATTGAAAAGAAATGGTCTGGCGGACTCAAAGAAATTTTTACTGATGCGGATAACTTTAGAGTCGTGTTTTCAGGCAATGACCTCTCCGGAGAGGACTTGCGCCGTGTCCTCTTAGCAGCTGCCATATTTGTTGATCTTAAATATTTTGAACAAAAGAATTAGGGAGTCCATTATGGAAACTCAATACAATCCGAGCAAATATTTACGCTACGACGAACTCACCCAGTTACTTAAGTCGTGGAATGAGGAATTTTCTAAATACACTCAACTTGAAAGTGTGGGCCAATCGAGAGAAGGACGCGATCTCTGGCTCATGACTCTCACCGACCCCTCTACCGGAAAACACCAAGACAAACCGGCCTACTGGGTCAGTGGCAATATTCACGCTTCTGAATTAACTGGATGCCAAGCATCACTCCATGTTATTAACAAAGTTCTTTCCGGAATCGACAAAAATGAACATCGCTTTCGCGAACTTCTAAAACATAACACGCTCTATGTTTTGCCCCGCATTTCTCCAGACGGAGCTGAACATGTCATGAATGGTTACTATGTTCGATCGGTCAATGACCTATACCCCCACACAACTGATCCCAAATTTAAGCAAGTGGATCTTGATGGCGATGGAAAAATTCGCTCCATGCTTGTCCCGAGTCCTTCGGGTACTTGGAAAAAATCAAAGAGCGACCCGCGCGTTCTTTTGCTTCGCGAACCTAATGACTTTGATTCTGATGAAACCTATTACCACCTTTATCCCGAAGGACGACCTGAAGAACGGGGCGAGGGAACTTGGTATCAAAACGAATTCGGCCAGGATTACAACCGCAACTTCCCCGTGCGTTGGCGCCCAGAGGGCTTACAGATGGGAGCGGGACAGGGGCCGTTACTCAATCCAGAAACACGGGCGATTGCCCAAGCGGTTCTCGATCGCCCCAATATTATCGGTGCCCAAGACTTTCATACTTTCTCGGCCATTATATTGCGCCCAGGCTTTTTTGAAGCCGATTCAGAAATGGACCACACTGACTTAAAGATTTTTAAAGCCCTCGGAAAGAAAGGCGAAGAGCTCACCGGTTACCCATGCGTGAGCGTAGCCGAGGACTTTTGTTACGATCACAAAAATCACATCACAGGAGGCTTTCTCGACTGGATGTATGCAACTCTTGGAATTTATGGATACACCAACGAGATTTGGAGTGTTTTTAAACAAGCCGGCATTCAAATTGGTAAAAGCGACCACGTTAAGTTTCTTTTGCGCGCACTCAATGAGGAGGAACAACTAAAGGTCATTGCTTGGTGTGAAGACCATTGCCCCAAAGATTTCTTTAAAGACTGGACAGCAGTGGATCATCCCGAATTGGGACCGGTCGAAGTCGGTGGCTGGGATCGCGTTTCTCCTATCGGCAATCCACCTGAAAATTTACTCGAAGCTGAAGTTGAAGGTAATGCGGAATTCGCATTGTACTGCGCCGAGGCCAATCCCAGACTCGAAATTACTAAGTCAGAAGTCGAAATGGTGGACGAAGCCACAAAGACGCGAAGAATTAGCATTGAAATAGAAAACTCAGGCTACCTTTCGACTCGAGGAGCGAACGTCGCAGGTCTTGAGAAAACACTTCCCAATCCATATGCCGAAATTAAACTCGGTAGCGGCCAAAAAATCGTCCAAGGCGAACGTTTTGAACGACTTCCCCACCTAGGTGGACGAAGTGAATTCGCATTATTCGATACTCAAATGATGGGACCTTCAATAAAAAGCGAGGAAACCCATCAATATAAACTAAAGCGCAACTGGCTGGTGCAGGGTGAAGGAGAAATCCGTCTCGAGATCAATTACCCCCGGGGCCGCACCTTCCACCTCACCTGGTAGAGGCTTCCCTTTGCTAGCTCACATACCTTACCCATAAAAAAAGCCACCTAGCTGGTGGCTTTAATATCTTTTCTATTGAGAAACTCTTATGAAGAATTGCCTTAGTAAGGGCTCATACTAATGGTCTTACAAGAAAGTGCACCGGTAGCTACCCAATAGCTGTTTTCTTCGGGGCCGCCACGCATTTCTTGGGTTCTCACTTGCACCCGACAGTCGTCGTACTGGTAAGGACTTCGATCGCGATGCTCAAACTTTACAGTAAAGACTGAAATTCTTTTAGCCTTAGTATCTCCGTGCCAGGCACCCGATCTCGTTTTTACAATGCTTTTCATTTTTATGCTGTCGTCATCGTAGTACCTCGAAACAAAATACTCGTTTAGAACATCAAGGACCTTCTTTTGTTCCGTCACATAACTACCGATCATTTGGCGAAGGTCGCCATGGTTTCGAATATGACTGACAACAGAGGCCTTCGAAATCTCCAAGAAATTAGCTTTCACAAGATCCTCACCGCACTTTAAGGAGTTTTCATTGACCCTTAAGGTATTTCCGCTGCCTTCTAGTCTAAAAAGTTTTACCTGACAGTCAGTTCGCGAGCCATAATATTTATTGTGACTAAACTCTACTAAATAGTCCGTGCGTTTTTCACTATTAGTAGCGCCATTGGCCCGACCCGATTTCGTCTTTTCGATGTTCTTAACATCAACCGATTCCCTACGATCACTTGTCGTATCGACCATATAGTCTCTCAGCGCTGCGATAGCCTCTAAGCGATCATTAGTGTAATCATCGCTATCTAGCAGATTATAGATTCGACAGTAATCGTACTGATTTCTATTTTCGCATGCTTCAAGATCATCTGGTGTCACCCCTGTAAAAGTCCCGGCGAGACTTATTGAAGGAGCCAACAGAATCACAAATAGTCCCATGATGAGTTTAGCTTTCGTTGTCATTTAACTTCTCCTTTTTATTGACTGCTCCAGTCACCCACATACCCATTAAAATCAATGCTGCAGCGTCCTTTTGTCATGTTTCGAATTGAGATCTTTAAATCCGTAATCCCTTTCACAAAACGAAATTCTTGGGTTTTAATAGAAACTGATTTTTTCGCATTATTAAGGGCTTAGAGCCCAAGTCTCATTTATTTTGTAACTCTTCAGGGGGCTATTCGTCTTATATGCGGGAATGGGGGCTATTGATGGGGATAAAATCCTTTTTATTTTTTGTATTATTCAATTTGTTTTTTCTGGCACCTGCCTTTGGGCAGTTTCCTGACATCGATAAAAAACCTGAGGCAAAAGAAAAACGCGTTAGATGGTCAGCTAAAGATTCAACCATGGCCGCGGGCTTAGCTTCAAATTCACAACTTCTCTATACTTCTCAAACGGCCCTAACGGGTCTTTTTAGTGTCGGAGAGAAGTCTTCAGCCCAAGCCTTTTTAATTGTATCGGGTTCAGATCCAATGACCTATGGAATCGGTGGACTTTACAAGTATACAGTGTCTGGGACCAAGCGATTAGGGTTCCATGTCGGCGGAGGTTTAGGCCTCGGGGACTACGCTGAAGATCGAAGCTTTTTTCGCATCTCTGGCGTTGCAGGCTTTCACTTTCGCGTGCGCAAGAGAATTCTCTTTCACGTCGATGGTGGCCTCACCCTTTCTAGGGATGACGCCCTCGTAGATGGCGGTGACGATAGTAACCAAACTACGATCACCGGCCAGTCATCGATTTTTGGTCTAAGCATTATGTATATGTTCTAGAAGGTCCCGCAGTAGGAATTAGTCCTCAATATTTCCAGGAGTATAGGGCTGCCCTCTTGGAGCTGGCCATGGAGACGTTTGCACCGCACCCGTCACTTCCCAGCCTTGTAAATAGCCATCGAGGCGGCTTGAGAAGTTAGCAGGACTGTGCCCAGTATTCACACGCAGGGCTCCGCAACTACTTCGAGCTTGCCGTGCGCCAATGGCGATAACCCGCGTGTAGTGACCATTAAGATACCCACCGGGACATGGCATACCCTCTGCTAAATACAGAGCCTTGTAAGCACCGTTTGAATACCCCATCAATGTTCTTGGGTGGGCAAGCTCCACATCATCACCCGAGCCATCAGAACTACAAGCCATTCGAGCCAACCCTTCAACGCTTTGTTCTCGAGAAGATGCTGAGGCCTCTTCTAAGGGCATCACTGACTTACTGGGCCAATGAAGTACGGTTCGACCATTGGGGTCTCTTCTCGTCATTCCTGAAACAGGTAGAGCAATACGCTCCCCTCTTCGCGCCAATTCAATGGCTAGTTCCCTTAATCGCTCGCGATTGGCTAACTCATCAGTGGACCCATTTTGAGTGATGTCATCCCAACCATGTAAGTAAATGGCCGACACCGGCCATTCGTGAATACTGTGTAAGTCAGAAACTCCAGCTGCCTGAAGATCCGCCATTGTCTCCGGATCGTTAGGATCGGGAAAGCAGGCCGACTCCAATCGCGCCACGCTCTCTAAAGAAACTAAAAAAATGAATAAGAATAAACCTCTCGCCATTTGAAACCTCTCGCCAGGACTCTCTTGCCGTACTTTTATCTAAACCGATATTTTTCAATAAAACCAGGCCTTTATCAGCGATAACTCCTATACACCTGTCTAGTAATTCTGCATCGAGCGCAGTTATTCTAAAAAGGCGTGAATCGACTCTCACTTAGAACTCAAAAAAGTTCGACAGAGAGTTCACTATAAAAGGAGGTCACCTAAACGAAAGTGACCTCTCAAGATCAATTTAATCAAAATGAGACACTCCATTAAGGGTCCGGATGCTGACTACGATCGGTTTTAATACCCTGATTTCCTGTTTTAACAGGGTTGCTTCTGTGCAGATAACCAGCAGGTATATTACCAAACATCAACCGCAGTGCTTGCATGGGCTGACGACGACGATCGTTTTCTTGCCATTGGGAGGCCTTTAGAGTGAGAGCGTCGAGGTCCAAACCCCTTTTGCCGTCGGCAGAATGGCAGCGGAGACAAAATTGATTGTCCGTCGAATCGGGACGGGAGTCATTGTATACCAAAGGTCCTTCCGGAAAGAGCATCTTCTGGCGAAGAGAAAATGTACCTGAAGGTACGTGATTTACATCAATGTGTTTCATAGAGCTATAGTTCACATGACAAACGTACTTTTGTCCGTTTTGAACTCCTGGGTCACCCTGATCTCGCAAGTGATTCTCTATTTTTTTGTGACTCGAATTCGGATAACGGGCCGCTTGGTTTTTTAGGGCCGTGGATGCCGAGGCTTCTAAACCTAAAAGTGTACCACTTGCGTAGTTGCAATATTCTTCAAATCCAAATTGCCCTTCTATGACCTTAAATTCATCAACCCAGCCAAAATAATTATAGGCAAAGCTCAAAGCCCCTTCTTTAATCGAAAAGGCTGCAACCGTCGGTCTAGGGTTTTGATAAGTAGCAATATGAAAACCATTGAAATATATGCGAATAAACTTTCCGCCAGGTGTTACCTGAAATCCCAAATGAGACCACTTACTTCTCGGTATGGTTGTACCCAAATTGACAGTTCTCACGTCTCCACTGCTATTTGTAAATCGAATACGATTTAGGCCAAGGAGAGCCACCTGGTCTCCTTCAGGAAAACGAAGTAAAGAACGAACCGATCCATCATTATTAAATCTTGGGTCGACAAAGAAGCTCAAAAACCAACTTTTATTAGTAGTGTTTTGATTTTGACTAGGAATATCGTAAACAATTCCCTGACTACTTCTGGTAAAAAAACCTTTGGCGTGGGCTCCTCCCATAGCCACCGGCTCTACCCTCACATCCGATGCATTACTGCCATTGATTCGACCATGGCTTGGAATATTCCAACGCTGTGAAGTGGCTGCATTTTGCAACTTAATATCGAGTCCAAATCGAGTGTTTACTACATCGTACCCATCGTAATGCTTCATAAATGTATCATTGGCCCCTCTTGGCGATCGTTCTAGGGCGGCATTCATTGGGGAGTTAATAAGGACCCCCTCGTCCATATAGTCATCAAAAGCAAACTCATGAGTACGAACTCCGTTACCCACATACCAAACTACATCGCGAGGAGTTCGCGGACGCATATTCGGAAGGTGATTCCATAAATTTTCAAGACTTTCAAAAAACGAAGTATTAAAGGACGTGGCCGGAAGATTTTGTAAATTTACATTACTGGTATCGCGACCTGATCCCACACGAACAAAACCCTCACTTGGCCCATTCGAATAGAGCTTAATCTCCCGTTGTGCTATGTCCGGAACATGTAAGCCAAAATCAACATTGTGAATAGGATTATCCATGTAGACGAGCTTTCCATGTGTCCAAAGTCCTACCACTAAAAAGCCCTTGGCATCACCAAGATTCTCAAACTCATTGATTTGACTTTCGTTAGCTGGTGAATTGTTGCAACCGTTCACCACACAGCGTGTTTGGAATCTTGAGGTTACTTTGCGCGTTTTCGAATTGTAATTGTATAGGTTTACATTCACGCCCATCATCACCATATTAGTAGCTTTCTTATCGATCCACGGATAAGTCGTTCCCATTTGCGCTCCGTTAGGAATGATATTTCCCATGGGATCTCTAAATCGATTGGCAGCAAAACCATATTTATTCTTTATATCATTATCGAAGGGCGCATGGGAAACCGGTGTCAGGTGGTCAAAACCCCTAGTATCACAGGGAGCAAAAGAATCACTGCCCGCGCTGTATACGACATCATAGGTCCCGGTTCGAGGGCTTCCATTATTATCCCAATCAAGCTCCGACATGGCCACACGACCAATAAAGAGTCGCTTATCTTCACCCGCAATAATGGGCTCAAAGATGATTTTAGCTCCATCAAATCGGGCGGTTCGTCTTGAATTTCCCAGTACACGAATATCGCGAATACTTGCTTGGGCCGTCTTTGGTTTTTCTATGATCACTCGAATGGGCGTTTCATAGAGATCAACCCCCAAGGGACTCGATCGCTTTACGGTCGTCACCAGTTTCAAGTCATAACAATCGAATGCCTGATTGTTTCCGCAAACAAAGGGGTTGTTCTTAATTGTGAATCCTTGAAAAGTGTTCACCTGGAACTGTCGAGTCGGATCACAAATCGTCGCATGACCATGCTGACTGGCATTGGGAATTCCCAGTAACTTTGGGTCAAGTTCAAAATGGGGCGAACTTACAATACTCGCTCCAGCCGGAGAGTCGAGAAACTGACTCGTCAATTTCTCGGGGACGTTCAATTGAAAAACTAAACTTCCACGGTTGCGCTTGTTACTCATGGCCACTCTTCCATCTTCACTAGTGCGAAAAGTGGGTACAATTGGATGAAGGTAATTATTATTTTCGATCCCATGAACCGCATCGCGAATCGATGGATTTGGCGGTAATAACTGACCAAATGCAAATGAAGAAAATAAAAGGATCGACCAAAACAGAACAGTACTTTTTTGACTCACTATACTTCCCCTTCTCCTGTGCCCCAGAAATTAGAGTTGCAAGGGTGATTCCATTCAGCAGATCAAGAGAGCGACAAAACATAATAGAGAGTCTTCAATCCTACCCATGGGATGTCTAAGTCGCAAAAACCGTAAAGGACATCTACGCCTCAAAAAGAAGCAAATTTAGAGCAAAAAAAAAGGCTGCATCCGAAGATACAGCCTTGGTCAAAATCTAATTTATATTTGCCTTAGAAGAATCCAAAGGCTTCCGCTGGAGCGAACCAACAAAGAGGACGAAGACCGTAAGGGTGGTTTGCAAGTCTATTACAAGTTCCAACACTTGGATCCATATCATCAACATCCTGATCAGCACTTATAGGGCAAAGAGCTCCTTGGAAGTATGTATCCATTCGACACTGTGGCATTGGATGTGAGTCTTGAGTTTGCTTCGCCTTCGTTTGATCGGGCGTATTGAATTTAGGAGGTGTTGGCAGCTTTCGCAATGCTTGAAAAAGGAAAGCAACTGATTGACCACCCATGGACATGCGACCACAAAGGGCCTGCATGGGGCCGGCTTGGTGAGCTTTAATACACATTTCCATGGCATACTCATCAACGAAAGGACTTTCCATGGCCCACATGTATTCGACATAACCAATGTTATCATCTTGCGCCCAAAGCTTTCTCATACACTTAAGTGTCGCAAAGTAATCAGATTGGCCTTCGTTTGAAGCCCAACGGGTTCCTTTTTTAGGAGCTCCTGCCAAATGGTGACCGACCTCGTGACAAGCAACGAGAGCAAATCCATCTGGAGTAATTGTTTCGTGTCTAGCAAGTCCACCAAACATACGAATCATCCACTTATTGCCAACTTGTCTGGCAAATGCGTTCACAGTACCGTCTTCCCATCGACGCTCAATTACGAACTCTGCACCTTTGGCTCTAAAAATGGGCTCGTAAACCTTGTAAACATTGTCGAGAATCTGGTTAAAGATTTCCTCGGTCATACCGTTCATCTCAATTCCTGGTGGATACCAAAGGTCATTGAGGTCTACAAAACCGTGGTGAGTGGCCGGATCGATAATATCTGAGAGACTATCAATATAGCTGACTTCTTTTGGCTGATTGGCCATTGCGAGCATTGGAAATAAAAGTACGATTAAAACTTTGATGATTGATCTATTCATTTGAATCCCCTCCCGAATAGTATCTGTCCCCTGAATCTGGCCGGATGCTATTAAGACCGGGCAAAAGTTTCAAAGAAAATCTTAAATGCCGCGAAATTCCTGCAACGCGGACGGAAATCCCCCTCGGCGCGCCGCTCTTTTGTATTTGGGGCCTCTATTTTGCCACTTCAAGTTATTTACAAGAAGCTTACCTGACTCTCTAAGCGGGTAAGAATAGGCTGATTTTATGAATTATTTTATAATTGGCCTGGTGGTTTTTAGTATTTTTCCAAGCTTTTTAGTGGTTCAGCTATTAAAGAAAAGTCCTTGGACCTATGCCCTCGCTCTACTCCTACCCTCGCTCCTATTTGCTCTTTACATGTTTCTATCGCAAGACGAATTCGGCTACTGGACCATTTACCTGTCACTGGGTCTATGTCTCACCCTGCCCAGCTCGGCCCTGGGTTTAGCACTCAATCGATTACTCATAAACCTTAAATCTGCTTAGAGAAGTGTCGTAAAAACCTTCATTTCTTGAGCCAATTCAGTTTGATGCTCAACCGAATTTTTGCTCCAATGAAGCAATGAAATATATCTTAATGAATTCCACTCTGCTTTTGTTTGCATTTTTATCGGCTAACCCCACGGCGATCGCCGCCCAGAAGGATACGGAACTTAAAACTCCCAAAGCCAAAAGCTTCGTCGATCTGGTCCTGGCCAATGAACTCATCGGCCATCAAACTTTTATCGAACTCAAAAAAGAAAAGACAGATTTCAAATATGAAATTTACTGCGAATATTTAAAGGGTATCGAAAAAAGGCGGGGAACTTTGTCTTCTGAAGGGTGGCTCAAATCGTCTCAAACCACTTTCAATTACTGTACAAACGGTTATGGTGATGAAGATCTTTGCTATGATTATGATGTTTATTTTGAAATGCAGCCAAAATCGAACGAGATTAAGAGTGTAAAAGGTTACTTCAAGCAAATTGCCAAACACACTAAAAAAATAAATGTCCACATCAATGTCAAAGACCTAGAAAGTTTAAAAAAGGCGCAAAATACGAAAGGTGGCGACACATTAAAGCCCCTTTTTTCTAAACCCATTCCCAAAGAGCTACTGATACCCGTCAATTGGGGCGCATAGGCTTTCTAGGGATGGTACCGCGAATTAACTTGAAATTTATAAAAACAGGGATATAGATCAGTTAAACGAGGTGAAGTATGGACCATTCCAAAGGAAATAAAAATACTGAGAGCAACGATGACGGACACGTTCACGGTCCCGACTGTGATCATGACCACGATCACGACCATCATCACCATGGCCATGGCCATGTCCATGGACCTCATTGTAACCATGGACATCATCACGAAAAGCGCCAGCCCATCGTCAATCTCACCCCCAAAATTGGCCGAAATGAACCTTGCCCTTGTGGAAGCGGCAAAAAGTACAAAAAGTGCTGCGGATAGAGGCCTACTATCCGGCAGCTCTTCAGTCGAAACTCATAAAAAAAGGGACCATGGGGTCCCTTTTTAAGTTTTTTCCAATATACACTCAGAAGAGAAGATCGACAGGATCTTCGGAGTACTCTCCTCCGATGTTTCGACCATAAGGAACTTGGCTTAGAGGAATCTTCTTTAAAGTACCCTTTTTCGGGTTAAATTCGAAAATCTCACCCGTGGACCTATTTTCGATATAATGCTCTTCCCAAGGAACGAAGTCTCCTTTGGACGTAATCTGACCATGACCCGGTTGCGAAAAAAAGTCGAGGGCTTCATCCAAAGACTCAAAGATAAACCGTGTCCCTTGTACATCTATAAGCGGCAGGTCGCGGCGAATTCCCTTTGGTTCGCCTTTAAACTGGGATCTTAGAATAAAGTATTTTACCGGTCGAATTCTTACTTTTACTTTAGTGAGCTTTTTTGAATTGGCGCGGACTTTGATTATCATTCCTCGATCTAAAAGGTAAACGAGCGCAGAATTTCTTCCGACACTTTTTAGATCCTTTCGAATTTTCTCTAGCGAATTCGTATTCGGAAAAACTTGCATGGGAGAACGACCAAGCTCATTTTCTAAAATGACAATCTCAATTCCATCTATGGTTAGTCGCTTTTTCTTAGACTTTCTATTTCGCTCAGCCAAAATTTCATCACGTGCACCGTCTTCATCACGATTGTGGTTACCGAGTTGAGCGCTTCGTTGTGAGTCCGATTGCCCCTGTCCAGATGAAAGCGATTTACTTTCATCGTTTTTCTCTGATTCACTATTGGAACTCGATTTCTCTTCAGAGGAAGCCCCATCACTTAACGAATTTTGGGAGCTAGAAGGCTGTCCGCCCTGATTGTCAAGATTTCCTAGGGATCGACTATTTCCATTCTGTCTTGCTCGATTTCTGTTTCCAGAATCACCGTCGTCCGCCCGACTAGCCCGACTCTCATTTAATGACTGACCTGAGCGCGAAGAACTTGAACTCCCAGCTCTAGAACTGGAAGAGCCGCTACCGCCAGCTGATCGACTTCTCGATGCACTCGATCCCCTGGTGCTACTCGACCTTGATGGTGTCGACGAACGTGTGTCTACATTCGGAGAAGAACTTGCCCCTTGTCCACTTGGCCGACTGGGAGAATTCGATTGGGGCCTGGAGTCAGTTGAGCGGCTCACATTAGGAGAGGTACTTGAACCCGCCCCAGAGGAGCCCATGGAAGGCGAACTGGTGTCTACACTTGGCGGACTTGAAGATTGAGATGCCTGCCCACCTGCAAATGCATGGGGACCGTAGAATAAAAGAAAACAACTTAAAGTCGTCTTTAAAAATTCAATTTTCATGGAAAGAACTCCTTTGGTATAAAAAAAGAAGCCCAATACTCGGTAATAGATCCTCGTTTTGACAAGTCCTCAGACTTCGATCGAAAGTGAATTCGTCCCCACTTTTTAATGACGGTACCATCTCATTCTCTAAAGAATTGATTTACTAAGAAAAAGTGCCCAAGGTCGCCAAGGGCTCTCGCTAACACGGTCTGGCGAGGCCTAAGTCACTGAAACTGTCCGCAAATTTAAAGAGGACAGTTTGTCCTCAGATAATTCTTTACTGACACCCCAGAGGGTGGCAGTTTCTCAGTCCGTCGGAGGGGAACTAAGTGCATCAGTTTATCCAAGTACTCAAGAGCGACTTTGAGAGAAGAAAGCAAAAAAATTCTGCCTATTCCCTTCGCGCTTTTGCAAGAGATCTTCAGGTATCAAAGTCTCACCTCCATTCGCTTTTAAACGGAAACCGACGGGTTACGGGCGAAATTATCGACAGAATTGGCAGTCGCCTTTCGATGAATTCATCAGAGATCGAAACTCTAAAAAACTTTGAAGAAATAGAAGCGCGAAAGGCAATCAGCCCATCTGATTTCTCTGGTGTTGAGCACTGGTACCACTTCGCAATTTTGAATCTAGCTCGACTTTCTGAGGCAAAAGCCAACCCCAATTGGATATCGACTCG
>JAUHWN010000098.1 GCA_030424665.1 Bdellovibrionia bacterium
CAATGACCTGGGAGACACCCTCAATCGTGAGGAGCCGTTGCCTGACGACCCAGTCGGCCAGCGTACGAAGTTCAAGCTGAGTTGTGTCCTCTTCGGCCGTCATCCCGATGATCATGATCTGGCCCATGATCGACGAAATGGGCATCAACTGAGGCTTCACGTTGGGGGGGAGCCTGTCATTGGCTAACGCCAATCGCTCGGCGACGATCTGCCGGTCGTTGTAGATGTCGGTGCCCCAGTCGAATTCGACATAGATGACAGACAAACCAATTCCACCTAAACCGAAGACAGCAATGGTCGCTCCCTTTTCTACTTTCGCAGTATTAAAGACAGCACCAATCCCCGTTGTTACTCCACAGCCTAGAAGGCATATTTTATCCAGAGGTGCCTCTTTACTCACCTTTGCCAGTGAAATTTCTGGCAACACAGTGTATTCGGCAAATGTCGAAGTCCCCATATAATGGTGGATGGGTTGACCGTCTTTAGAAAAACGAGAAGTACCATCGGGCATTAATCCTTTGCCTTGGGTTTCTCTAATTCTCTGACAGAGATTCGTTTTACCAGAAGTACAAAACTTACAAGTACCGCACTCGGGAGTATAAAGTGGGATCACATGATCGCCTTTTTTAAGAGTTGTCACTCCCTCGCCAACCTCTTCAACAATTCCACCACCTTCATGGCCAAGAATTACTGGAAAGAGTCCTTCTGGATCAGCTCCCGAGAGTGTATAGGCATCGGTATGGCAAACTCCACTCGCGACGATTTTGACGAGAACTTCGCCTTTTTTAGGAGACTCTAAGTCGACCTCTTCGATTTTTAATGGCTCATTTGGGCCCCATGCAACAGCAGCTTTTACCTTCACAATTGACTCCTTTACTTAAAAGAAAACATTCTAGGAACCATTTTTAAAATTGACAATATGTCTATATAGAGACAGTTTGTTTCTGTATGGAAACAATTAGCAAGATCCCCCTTATTTATTCCTTTGTTAAAGTTGCTCAGGATAAGTCTTTTTCGAAAGCCGCTTTAAAAATGGGGGTTTCTCGTTCTCATATGAGTAAGCAAATTAAAGAACTGGAGGATCAACTCCAGTCGAGCTTGTTTTACCGTTCGACTCGATCTGTTGAACTCACCGATTTCGGAACCCATTTTTACAATCTCTGCCAAAACCATGTCGTGGAAATTGAACGAATCGCAGAACAGTCTAGAAAGTTTCAAAATATCCCGGAGGGACGCCTAAAAATCACTTTAGCAGGTGCATTCGGAGAGGAGGTTGTTTCTCCTGTGCTAACGAGACTTCTTCTCAGATACCCAAAATTGAGTTTTGAACTGCAGTTTAATGAAAAGGTTTTAGATCTCGACAGAGAAGAAATTGATTTAGCGATCCGCGTAAGCTCGACACACCCTAAAAATTCTCTTTGCACTAAAGTGGGGGTTCGAAAGGAGTTTGTCTGCGCAAGCCCTTCCTATCTTGCGAGATGTGGAGAGCCTAGGAGTCCTAAGGATCTCCGTCACCACAACTGTCTTATTGGAGCTAAAGACACATGGAGCTTTAAAACTGAAACCAGCCACAGGAACTACAAAATAAGAGGTAACTATAAATCGAACAGCGGTAGAAGTCTTGTTCGGGCCGCACTTGGTGGCCTCGGAATCGTGAAGCTCCCCAGCTTTTACCTAGAAGACCATTTTCGTGAGAACACTCTCGTCCCAATACTTACGGACCATGAATTGAGTCCAGTGTATATTTGGGCTATACCCAATCGACGAAATCGCAATAATCAAACTCTACGCATGATCATCGAAGAGCTGCAAAAAGAGAGATTCTAACTTCTACGGGAAAGCCATTTGAGATGTTTAAAATAAAAACTTTTTTGGTCATTCTTTTTATCAGTCTCTCAGTCTTCGGCAAGAGCTCTTCCACTACCTCTAAACTCGCCTGCGGGAAACTCTTTACTCTTGAGGCTTTTGTGTCGACTGACTCGCTCTGGACCGAGAAGCAAGTCATCGATGTCATTTCGTCAGCCGTAGCCCCTTTGAAAAAATGCCACGCTCACCTTAGCTGGAAAATTTTGTTTTCAAAAAACCTTCCACCCTTACTCGAAAAAAGTGTGATAAAAAGTGAAAACGAAAATCTCTTGTCGACAGCCACAAATTTTCCTCCCTCCCAATTTACTAAGACCATTCGTCTATTTTTTGTTAACGATTTTCATTTGAATGGAAGCGTCCTTACAAGACAGTCAGGATTCGTCAAAGCTCAATTTAAGGATACGTACAAACAAGAAGACCTACCGCCTGATTTAATCAACACGGTGTGGATTCCCTACAAAGTCAGCCGCTTACCGAGCCCTAACCACTGCGGCGGTGCTGACTACTCTGTTTTAGCCCATGAGCTCATCCATATTCTCACAGGGGATGGCGGTCATAACAACCATCATGAAGCAAATATTCTCTCATTGTGTATAACTGGACAACGAAACAACCACCTCTTGCCCTCCCAATGCAGCTTGGTAAAAAACTCGGAAATAGGCGAAACCATTTATGGCCCCACCTGTTTAACTGAGAGCAATTAACTCACCTTAAATAACTTTATAACGGGCAAATTTACCCCGTAAAAACGTCGAAAACATACCTGAGATCCTTCCATTCCCTCGGGGAATGTCCATCTGCACAAACCTGCCTATTCTTATAGCACTCTCTATAAAACCATTGAAACTATAGATTCCGTCTATAGCTTCATAGATCTTAATGATTTGAAAATGAAAATTTATGGATGCTAACCTAACTCCATAGATTAACGAATAGGGGGAGTACTATGCTCAAACGAACAACAATAGTTGCCCTTATGGCCGCATTCGGAATTCAGGTTGGAATTTCAAACAGCGTCCAGGCAATGTCAGATAAAGCGCCCGCAGAAATGGGGCAAATGGCCGCTAAAAGAATGGGAGAGGCAAAATCTCCGCAGGACTGGTGGCCCGATCAATTAAACCTAAACCCTTTGCGTCAGCACGCCAGCGAATCAAATCCATACGGCGACAAATTTAACTACGCTAAAGAATTTAAAAAAGTAAATTTAAAAGAACTTAAAAGCGATATCAAAAAAACCCTTACGGACTCACAAGACTGGTGGCCAGCGGACTGGGGTCATTACGGACCGTTCTTTATTCGTATGGCTTGGCACAGCGCTGGAACTTACCGTGTGACCGATGGCCGCGGTGGAGCTGGTGGTGGACAACAGCGTTTTGAACCACTTAACAGCTGGCCCGATAATGCGAATCTCGATAAAGCGCGCAGACTTCTTTGGCCCGTTAAAAAGAAATGGGGAAAGAAAGTATCTTGGGCTGACCTAATGATCCTCACTGGTAACGTTGCCATGGAAGACATGGGCTTCAAGACGGCTGGCTTCGCCGGTGGTCGTACCGACGATTGGGAACCAGACCTTGTTTATTGGGGTGCTGAAACTGTGATGCTTGCCGACAGTAAGCGCTACAAAGGCAAAAGAGAACTAGAAAAGCCACTCGCCGCCGTACAAATGGGTCTTATCTACGTAAACCCAGAAGGACCGGGTGGAAACCTTGATCCTATTTCAGCCGCTGCTGATATTCGTGAAACTTTCGGCCGTATGGCTATGAACGATGAAGAAACAGTCGCCTTGATCGCAGGTGGACATACTTTCGGTAAAGGTCACGGAGCTAAAAAGCCAAAAGATTGTGTTGGGGCCGAGCCCGCCGCTGCTTCTCTTGAAAAACAAGGTTTTGGTTGGACGAACAAGTGCGGAAAAGGTAATGCTGAAGACACGACCACAAGTGGACTTGAAGGCGCATGGACTGCCACTCCAACAAAGTGGTCAATGATGTACCTCGGTAACCTCATGGCCTTCAACTGGGTTAAAAAAGAAACTCCTGCTGGTGGTACTGTTTGGGTTCCAGAAAAAAATCAAGCGGCCAACACGGTCCCTGACGCCCACGTTAAAGGGAAGAGTCATCAACCTATCATGTACACCACTGATCTTTCTTTAAAGATGGATCCTGCCTACAAAAAGATCTCTGAAAGGTTCTTAGCCAATCCTAAAGAGTTCGAAAAAGCTTTTGCTCAAGCTTGGTTCAAGCTGACTCACAGAGATATGGGACCTGCTGCTAGATATGTTGGTTCTGACATCCCTAAAGAAACCTTCAGCTGGCAAGACCCTGTTCCAGCTCCTAAGTACAAAAAGCTAAGCAATGGAGAAGTGAACCGACTCAAAAAAGCGATCATGTCTTCAGGTTTAAGTGTTTCAGAACTAGTAAGAACGGCCTGGGCTTCGGCTGCTAGCTATCGTGGAACGGACATGCGTGGTGGTGCTAATGGTGCTCGCGTCAGACTCGCACCACAAAAAGACTGGGCTATTAACAACCCAGCTGAGCTTGCAAAAGTTTTGAAGAAGCTTGAAGAAGTTAAAAATAAGTCTGTAAAAAGAGCCACTATGGCTGACACCATCGTTATCGCTGGTGCCGCGGCCATCGAATCTGCAGCCAAAAAAGCAGGCGTTAAAATCAAGGTGCCTGTGACTACTGGGCGCGGAGACGCGACCCAGGCACAAACCGATGTTAAGTCGTTTTCTTACCTCGAGCCAACATACGATGCTTTTAGAAACTACTTCAACAGTGGGATCTACGCTCCTACGGATGCACTCGTTGATCGCGCTAACCTTCTCGGCCTTACTGTTCCTGAAATGACTGTATTGGTTGGCGGAATGCGTGCTCTCGGTGCCAATGCCGCTGGAGTCAAGCACGGACTTTTCACAAACAGAGTCGGTACACTTTCGCAAGATTTCTTTGTGAACCTTCTCGACATGTCTACCAAGTGGAAGAAGGCCGGCAAAATCTACGAGGGTGTTGATCGCAAAACTGGTAAGACGAAATGGACTGCTACTCCTGTTGACCTTGTTTTTGGATCCAACTCCGAGTTAAGAGCTATTGCGGAAGTTTATGCCTCTGATGATGCAAAACGAATGTTCGTTGAAGACTTTGTTGCCGCATGGAACAAAGTTATGGATGCGGACCGTTTTGACATCAAGATGGCACGCCGATAGTAGGCACCAATTATGTTAGCGGGTCTCCCCGCTCTCAATTCTAAATTAAGCAAAAGCCCTGGCCATCGCCGGGGCTTTTTTTGGTAAACTATGTAAAAGCGGCACAATCCAATTAATAAATCTGCGTCTCAATCGTTTGAAGGGCTGAAACGACTCAAACAGGAGAGAGAGATGACATTAATTAAAAACCGACTCAGCTTAACGGCCCTTTTTATCCTTTTAATCAGCGCAAATGCCATGGCCGATATGGTTGGCACCAGCTGCTATAGCCCAAAGGACAAATTAGCCTTTCCCATACAGTCGATCCAATTAGTTTCGGGAGGATGTGTCGGCTACATAATCTTACCCACAAGGACCAAACCCCACCGCATCGTCGAGTTCCCATTTGTGGGTAGCGGCACCCTTGCTATTAATTCCCAGGCAACAGGAATTGTTATGTTACAAGACTACCTGACTGGAAGATACGACCGGGATAAGAACAAAATTTACGGAGGCTTTAGCGAAGAAAATGAAAATCCATTTGTCGTTTACACCTATTGGGACCACAAATTGACCGGAAAAATTAGAATCAGTGAGTTTATCGACCCAACTCAACCGACCTATGAAAGTATTAGAGAAAGTGTTAGCCACATTGGCTTTGTGAAGTCACACCAGTACGGAAAAGACGGCAAAATTCTCATCATAAAAAATCATGCCGACAAAGAATACCAAATTCACTTACCCAGTGGCCGCATCCTCTAAGCAAAAGAAAGCTATGTGCTGCAATAAGCTGTAGCTTTTTCTAGCACTTATGTAAAAATTTGACTAAAAACTGCTTATGCCGTTTTTTCGATATCTGTGGAAGAGTAAAGTCTTTCGTTATGTTTTCTTTATCAATTTGGGGTTGAATTTCTACCCCTTTATCGAAAAAGAAATCGCACAGTTAAAATCGATACCAGTGATTACCTATCAGGACTGTATCGACGTCACTCAGTTGAGACTATCTCCGCAAAAAAAGCAGGTGGGTTACTTTTCGCAATCCTTATCTTTACTGACTCATCAATTTGATGTTGATGTTGCTTTAATTCCTTATGATGAAAATCAAATTTTTGTGCTTGAGGAGATTCTAAGACAGATCAAAACCGATGCCATTCTTGATTTGATAGTAGCCTCCTCGCAAATCCGAGGACCTCCGCAGGCTTAGCCCCAAAGACAACCAGCTAAATCAATTCTAACTGCATACCAATGAGGTTTTTGTGAAACACTTATATATTTTTATTTATCTTATACTAGTCTGCTTGGGTTTAAATGCTCGAGCTGTTGATCTCAGTCGACCCGATGGGCACGCCCCCATTGGGGTAATGGGAGATCACACACATAAGGAGGGCGAACTTATGCTCTCTCTTAGAGTTATGTCGATGGAGATGGAAGGCCTAATTGAAGGCACTGATGACATCAGTACCGACGAGCTCTTTGCGAGCACAACATATATGATGGCTCCGTCTAAAATGACGATGTGGATGACGATGCTTGGGGGAATGTACGCCTTGACGGATCAAATCACTATAATGGCAATGATCCCCTACCTTTCAAACACCATGGACATGAAGCGAAAAATGCAGGGCGATACGATTGGCATGGATAGCGTAGGGATAGGGGATGTGAGTGTCTCGGCTCTCTATAGTTTGAGCCACACATCTGAGCAAACCATCGTCGCAAGCCTCGGCCTCGGCTTACCCACAGGCTCAACGAAGGAAGAAATGTCCAATGGCATGCGAATGGCTTACCCCATGCAATTGGGAAGTGGATCGACTTCTCTTAAGCCCGGCATTGTCTTTAACTATTTTATGGGTACGACCTCTTTTGGTGCTCAGGCTAATATGACTTACTTCCTCGGCAAAAACTCTGAAGACTACCAACTTGGAAATAAATATTTACTCAACCTTTGGAGTGCTTATCAATGGTCTGAAACCTTAAGTAGCTCTTTAAGACTATCCCATCAAATCAAAGATCCCTTGGATGGTGCAGACTCTAATATGAATGCAATGATGTCGCCGATCTTGGACGCACGACTCCAACACGGGCACTGGACAACACTTTTGCTGGGGCTCAATTTCATTGGGCAGGGAGTGATCGAAGGACATCGACTCGCCGTTGAAGTCGGCTCGCCCATCGCGCAAGATCTTAAAGGCCCACAAATGAAAAAAGGTTTAGAGTTCACTTTCGGCTGGCAAAAAGGCTTTCACTAAAAAGTAGAAAGCATCCTTATGGGTACTCAGCGAGGACCGTGGTGAGAATGTCGCGGCCTTGCTGCTTTAAAGTTTCTTTGCTCCGTCCCTGGGGATTGTCTAAGCGAATGTCACGAGGTGTTTCGTGGGTCATGGCATTGATGGTGAACTCAACAATTAATTCAATTCGAGCCATACCTTCTTTACCATTAGATATTTGATCATTACCGCCCTGCCATTCGTCGTCTTCTCCAAGGGTGTTTACAAAGTTTTCTTGGGTCGTGTAGAAATCAATTCCCGCAAAGTCTTCATCCACTCGATAGATAAAGTCCTCATCAAAACTCCCATGAAGATCGAGAAGAACTTTCACCTGCTTAATTGAGCCCAGAGCCTTAAACTGATTTTTAAGGTGAGCGGCGATTATACTAATCTCATCAACCAAACTTTTCCATTGCCTGTTAAGGTCTCTACCACGAGCATTCCCTCGAGTGTGGGCTATGGTTCCATCGGGATTAATCATAGGATAAACAATGATTTGATATTCATCCATCAAACCGCTGGTGAAGAAAGCATCAAGAAAGCCTTCAAGAATCCAATTAGCAGTCCCCTCGTCACCGTGGTGGCGAGAAAACAAAACAATGGTCTTTTTCTCTGGGTCTAGCTTTTCAGGCTTTATATTGTACAATGGGCGTCCTTGAACTGACTGGCCAATTTCATTCAATTCATAACCACTTCCTTCAAGAACTGGTGATAATTTTTGCAAATAGGAGTTCATTTCTGTCACTCCATAGTACTGAATAAAGCGATCGTTATAATCAGTAATATTGAGTTCCATGAAGTAATCTTCACAAAAGAAGGCAGAACTTGGCACCGATGCCAAGCTAACTAAAAAATATATTGTGATGAGTACAAAATTACGAGCACGAGACACGGGCAACTCCCATTCTATAAATTGAACAACCAGAATGAGAGCTTTTACTACAATAAAAATGCCATTTGTTTTTTATCGGACGTGGATTAAACCAGCTTCCCAGGCGAACCAACCTTCACCTTCTCCACCCGACTCACCAAATTCGATGCGAAAGTTTCGTGAAGGACTAGTAAGGGTGTAGACATTCATATTCGGAAATGGAATGTCGCAAGCGCGACAATTCATATTTACACCGGCAGCACCGAATGAAGTCACTGGCCCCGTATTATCGCCACCTGTTCCTCCGAATGAAACATCACCAAGGGTATTAGAGTTATTAGGAGCTCCCCAGACTGACTGGGCAAAAACGCCACCATTGATTTCTGACACATCTCCTGAACCATTGTCAGGTGAATTGGCTTGAATTCGATAGTTTCTTAAGAAAAATTCTCTAAATTGATATGGTAAACGAAACTGAAAACGGTAAGCGTGATTTCCACCAGCATCCCTTGCGACGGGACCACGACTATCTGTTCTCATATTAGAAGAAGTTCCAGCCTCTCCATTAAGGGCCGTTAAAGTCGCACCAAAAGCATCGCGGGCCTCTGCATAGGTGACTCGCATCCAGCCACCGCCATTCATTGAATGAACGCAGTAAACATCGACTGGATCGTCGGCACCAAGAGGTCCATCGCCATCAATTGTAACTACCCCATCCGGGCTTGTTCCAGCACCAGTTACCGTATTAATTTGTTTACACGACCGAGGAAGACCGACTTGCACTGCGACTTTATTCGAAACCTTTTCGCCATTGGCAATTACTTTGAATTCACCTGTATGTTTTAAGTTATCGACCGCTGGTACTGCCAAAGTTGCAGTACCGCCCTTTACCTCAAGAACGTCATTGATATACCAGTCGTAGGTCACACCATCTTGGGCATTAGTCACAACCAGATCAAGTGCTTCTCCGTATTCGAGAATATTCTTAGAGATAGCGAGATTTGGATCAACCAATACTATGGGACCTGGAGTTGGGGTTGGAGTGGAGGAACTCGAGTTAGTTGATTTTGAAGGTAAACTTCCCGATTCTGCACAGTTCTGAAAACTAAAAACCATAGCCAAAAGAACAATAAAAATCGGAATGATTGAATAACGTTTCATGCAAATTCCCCTTAAAGCAAAAGTAACCAGCCTTACTAATAGCCTTCCCTTCTCACTAATAATTGCACATTTTATTCCATTAAACACCTGTCTAGTCTGTAGCTGACACGCTAAATTCTAGATGTTTGTATAAAATTTCAACGCCTTAAAACGAGATGACTGAAGTTAGATCAGCGACTGTCTATAAATAATTAGTCACATCAAGACCCTGTCGAATTTTTGAACAGCTTAAAAGCTTTTGCCACCTCAGACCTTTCAGATTTTACATCGAGTGGAACAATAATTGAAACCTCTAACTATGGATTGGTGTTATAGGTCATATAAACAAGCTTGGGGGATCCTTCATGGTTTTTCGGTTATTTTTACCTTTAATCTTTTTAACGGCACTTATTATTGGATTTCAGAATTGCTCTGAATCCAATGGACCAAACTTACAAAAAAGCAATCAGTCCAGTAATCAACCCGCGCCAGAGCCAGAATCAAAAACCTGCGAAACGGCAAAGGGTACCATCTTACAAGATGGTGAAACCGAGGACGGACTTTTTAAAGCCTCTTCTGTAACCTGTGGAAATGCCTGCGAAGTGGCAAGTGTCACTTGTAACGATGGCGTTCTCGAAGGTGAAGGTGTTGCGGCTGAATGTAATATCAGTCAATGCCATAGCAAATCTAACAATTCAGATGTTTTATCAGGGCTTCTCGCCGGTGAAACATATATGGTGAGTGTCTATGGCATCACCGAAAACCGTGGCGATAATAATCTTCAATCAATTACGGTCTCAGATTGCGATGGAAATGTTCTGCAATCAACCCCGAGTCAGGTCATTAACTGGCATGATGGGCAGGCTCCTCATTCGACAACCATGGCTGTAGAAGTACCGGCAGATGGTTGCATAAGAGCCGAAACCGACATGGGACCAGCTCTAGCTATGACGGCCACTCAAGCACAGGGTGAAGCCAGCTCAGTTAACGGAAGTGTTGTGAATAACCTCGAAGCTGGTGCTAACTATATGGTTACTGTTTACGGAGTCACCACGTTTAGAGGCGATGGAAACAACACAATGCTCCCAGTAGAAATACAAGACTGTGTCGATCAGTCAACAATTGCCTCCCACGCCTCGATGGTCATTGATTGGCACGACGGACAAGTTGGACAGGGCTCTAGCATTCCGATCGTAGCGCCCGCCGGTGGCTGTATTATTGGTGTTACCGACGGTGGTAATGCCCTTAAAATGACTGTTGAAAAAATTGAAAAGTCAGTTCAAGAAGCGACGAGCGGTACAATCGTCCTCTTAAAGCCAGGTGCAAAATACAAAGTTCATGTCTTCGGTGTCATTGGAGACCGTGGAACAGGAAATATATTACTCAACGGAGTAGGTCTGACGGACTGTACGGATACTCCAATCGTGGGCACCGACAGCCTTACCATTGGTTGGCCCGATGGACAGGCTCCTCAAGATCATACCTTTGTTGTTGATGCTCCAGCCGATGGCTGCCTAAGAGGAGTCACCGATTTAGGACCTGCTGCCTATATGTCAGCCGTCGAGTTATAAAGTAATCAAGCCAAGGCCCTTTCTCTAGTACTCAAAAGAGGGCCTCGATTTCTGCAATAATTATCAACTGAAAAAAACAATGAGGGAGCCTAGAAGTAACACAGGCTCCTCTGTATAATAAAAATTTCACGATTCAATATTTCCTGAATATTCCAATATACTTAAGTAGTCATGTCGCTGGGACTATGCTATCAGCAAAGCACTCTAAACGAATTTTAAGGAGCTGCTTTATGCTGAAATCTGGATTTATTGCTATTGTGTTGGTCTTAACTGCAAGCACAGCCTTTTCTGTTGATGGGAGCCTCAACAAATACTCTCAAGGGTATCGACTTGGAGTTTTATCTAAATGTGTGAAAAAACAGTCACCACTCGATCCGACGGGGCTTACTAAAACCTTTACTTGTCAGCTTCACATGGGAAGAGAAAGTAGCTCCACAAAAATTTACGGTAAAGCCGAGTCCGCGGCCACTACCGATCAAAGTGGCTATAAAAACCCATGGACTTTCAATGCTTCTGCCAATGATCAAGTGATCTCAAAAGTTGAAGAGCACTTTTCTAAACCCGTAGTTGTAGAATATAACGAATACAGAAACAAACTCGTAGCTGGTGTTAGCCCTTTACGACAAACCAACTATGACATGCAGGATGTCTATGTGATCGACCCAAAACTTCCTAGCCAACCTTCGATGGAAGTCCCCGTTCGAGGATTTCTAACAAAATCTCATGGTGTCCGCTTTGGAAGAATCGTCAAGGCCTCTGAAAAAGGTGACTTCATTGATAGCTTTGAATTGATCATTCAAGTGGGTACTGGCGGCTCTACTTTTTACACAATGTCGATTACACAAACCCAACGCGATCTCTACGATTACGCCGTTGAAGTATTAAAAAGCGGAAAAACTGCAAAAATTTATTACTTTCAAGATTCCATAGAGCTACTCAACGACACTAACTACACGATCTACAAAATTGAATTGGCCGAAGATCCCTGGAATGCTTTCGATTAAGCCAAAACCCAATGACATTTTGACCTGAAGAAGCCTTGCCGAGAATGAATCTCATTGTGCAAGGCTTTTTTAGTTGGTAGTCTTGAAGGGTATGAATCAGGGTGATGCGAGCATTGACATTGAAGAAAAACACCAGGTCGAACCCCTAGCGATTGGTACCGGCTCCTGGCCACTATTTAGCGGAATCAAGGATTCTTTCGTTATGCTCGCCCCAGTACTCGAGCGGCGTTGGAGCATTCTCTTTTTGTTCCTTTTTATCGATTACATAACCAAATACACTTTTTATCTGGGTTCCGTACGCTTTGACCTCATTTCATACGAAAACCCCGCTTCACTCATCTTCGCAAGCCTTTGCCAAGCTGTTATTCATATTCTAGTTATTAATGCCTGGATCTTAGTAACCGTCTCGGGTGCGGAAGATTACATTTGCAAAAGACGATTTCGGGATTGGGAAAAACTCCTCATAAAATATTATAATCAAATGATCATCGAAAACATTCGCTATTTAGCTGCGATCATCTGGAGAGTTCCCTTTCTCTTGATTCCAGCATTTGTTGCATTTATCCGCTTAAGCTTTTTTAATTTTGTTGTCGCCTCTGATATCAATTATACAAAGGACAAACTCGATGCCTTAGAGCGCAGTAAAAAAATGACTCGCGGTGCGTTCTTTATTACTTTAGTCGCTGTATCGGTATTCGCCCTCCTCCCGGGCCTCATCGAAACACTTCTCCAGCCCATGGGCCCCGACATACTAGAATCTCCAATTTGGGTCCTCTCCTCTTTGCTAGCGAGCTTTATTATTCAAACCCTGGCCATTCTCTACTCCTATTCTATCTACCTTAACCTGAGCCGAAGGGTCGATAAAAAGAGATCCTTTGCTATCCCTCCACAAGAACCCGAGACCAACGAAAGTCACTAGACCTTTAAACCCCTGTCTCAAATTGACCCGAACACTAAATACTTTATTAAAAGAAAACGAAATTCCGATAACTAATTGAATTTAAGGAGTTTTGTTAATGATCGAAGTTCGATGGTTTATATGGCTAGATGAGAAGGTACAAGGACCTTTTGATAGCCAAGGCATTATTAAAACCGTCGAAGATCACGAAATTCAAGACCAAGCCCATATATGGTGGCGTGGCCAATCTGAATGGGTCCCTTACAAGGTCTGGTTCGACGAATACAAAGAGACAGATATCTACGGGTCCTACGCCGACAATTGGGAACTCATCAGCGAAGATGAATCACTTGGCACCATGCCCTACCACGAGGTCGTGCAAATTCTTGCTAACCACAGCAAAGAACTCGAACGCTTTAAGGTTCGCAGGAATCAATCGAAGGACTGGAAAACTATTTTTGAAGTCAAAGAACTCATTGAAAGCCTCAATCTTTCAAGGCGGATGCATCCACGGGCTCCTTTAATGGGAGTTGCACGGCTCAACACTGGCAACGTTCGAGTCACTGCTCGAATGACAACTATCAGTGAACGTGGTTTCGGAATCAAGATTGAAGGCTACCTAGAAGTGGGACGGGAGTACTTTGTAGAAATTGAAAGTCCAAATCTCTCGGATCGCCTGATGGTCATGGCCGAAATTCTTTATTCTGACAAAACGGGATATGTAGGAGCCACTTTCATAGGCTTAGACTCGAAGAGCCGACTTGCGATCATCGAATTCGTGAATAAATTTGTGGCCGCGCAAAAAGTTGCCGGTGATCTCATCGGTCGCGATTCAGCCTAAAAGTTCTTTTAGGCCGCCGATTTTCTTAAACCCAAAATTCGCTGGGCAAAAGTTTGTTCACTCTTTAACACATCTAACTTACCCTTTACGCCTTCCAAATCATTTTCTAGGTGAGCTAGATTCATGGCCGCATCGGTGTCGACAGAAGCACCTAGTTTTTGCAAACGATCGAGTTCATTTTTGTAGCCACCAATCAGTCGATCGGCAGTTTCTAGAATATTTTGCGAAGCCTCAGTCAGTGAGTTTTGCATACGCGCCAGAGATTCGAAGGCCACTGCCTGCCGCACGGCCAATTCAAACTCGTCACCATCAAATGGTTTTTCGAGAATTCGATAGACTCCTAAATTCATTGCTCGAATCATGGTTTCTTTTTCAAGAAACCCCGAAACCAATAGAAGTGGCACACTGAGCTTAAGATCGCGAACCTTTCGGGCCAATTGAATGCCAGTACAATTTGGCATTTTATAATCTGAAACAATCAAATTGGGCTTTACATCGCCCTGAAGTTTATCAGCCATGGCCAATGGGTCCAGAAACCCCTCTACCTGAAAGTCGTCCCCTAAGTAGTCTTTGTAGAGCTCGATGATATCTGGTTCGTCATCGACGATAAATACAATTGGTTTCGTCTCCATCTTAAAAACCCTCCGTTTCTAATAGATTATCGAAAGAAGGATAAAGGTGGTGTGAAGATCTTCCCAAAGGATTATTAACGCGGCTCATCTAGCCCTAGATCCCTTTATTCTCTTGAAACCCGGCTCAGTTTGTATAAATTCGAAACCCTTGGAGGTGATCTTTGGGTCTCATTTTTAGATGGAAAGATATTAAGAATAGAAACCACGGCTTAACCTTTGACGATGTTCTTTTGGTGCCAGAGAGATCGGATGTCCGTAGTCGACGTGACCCCCTCCTGAAAACGAAATTGACAAAGAGCATTGAGCTCGACATTCCACTCATCGCAGCCAATATGGATACGATCACGGAAACCGACATGGCACTTGCCATGGACCGTGAAGGGGGCCTTGGAATCCTTCACCGATTTATGTCCATAGAAGATCAAGTTTCTCAGGTTCAACTTTTAAAAGAAAAGGGCCTAAAAAATATTTCTGCCAGTGTTGGGGTAGGAGAAGAGGCTAAAAACCGCTGTGCTAATGTCGTTTCAGCTGGAGCGAACATCATCACTGTCGATATTGCCCACGGCCACAATGTTCAAATGTCTGAGATGGTCCAATGGATCAAAAACGAATTCAATGGAGTTCAAATTATCGCTGGCAACATTGCTACTCCTTCTGCTTGCATTGACCTTATCGAGGCGGGAGCCGATGCCCTCAAGGTCGGAATTGGCCCAGGGTCCATGTGTACCACAAGAATTATTACTGGCTGTGGAGTTCCACAACTCACAGCAGTTGCATTGTGTGCAGAAGCCGCCCAAAGCCGCGGAATTCCACTTATTGCCGATGGTGGCATTAAAACTTCTGGCGACATCGTAAAGGCTCTGGCAGCTGGTGCTGATGCAGTTATGCTAGGCTCTCTACTGGCCGGTACTTTTGAAACTCCAGGGGAAATCAAAAAAGGTAAAAAGCACTATCGTGGAATGGCCTCAAAGTCGGCCCAGGTTTCCTGGCGCGGTGAACTTCCAAAAGGTATGGCTGCAGAAGGTGAAGCGACTCAAGTTGCAGTGAAAGGCCGCGTTCAAGACGTAGTCCTCGAGTTAACCGGTGGAATACGAAGCGGAATGAGCTATCTCAATGCCGAAAGCATCCATGAAATTCGCGACAATGCCCAATTCATGGAAATGAGTCCTCTTGGAATCATGGAATCTCGAGCACACGGTATTTAATTTTCCATGAGTGATCGACCAATTGGTATTTTTGATTCTGGTATCGGCGGGATGAGTGTTCTTAAGGAACTCCGCAGACTCCTACCAGGGGAGGATTTTATTTATCTCGGCGATACAGCTCGCCTCCCCTACGGTACAAAAAGTCTTCAAACAATAGCTAAATACAGCGAACAAGTTTGCCACAAACTTCTTGAATACGATGTGAAAGCCATCGTCATCGCCTGCCACTCGGCATCGAGTAGCTTTCTCAATTTCCCTTTCGAACTTTCAGTTCCTATTTTTAATGTCGTCACTCCCAGCTGTGAACAGGCAGCACTCTACGGCTCTCCCATGGGCGTGATCGGAACTCGCGCAACGACTGAAGGTGGTGTTTATCAGAAAGAACTGACCCGTCTTGGAATCGACATGAAAATCTATTCCCAGGCCTGCCCCCTCCTCGTGCCATTAGTAGAAGAGGCCTGGGAGGACGACCCTCTTACAAACCTCATTGTCTATCGCTATCTGGCTCCCCTCGAAAAGTTGGGACTAAAATCTCTGGTTTTAGGATGCACTCATTTTCCGATGTTATCGAGTTCCATCGACCGTGTTTTTCAAAAGCAAGTCCCTCTTATTGAACCTGGCCTAGCTCTCGCTAAGACTTTAAAGTTGAAGCAAGGCGACAACTTTCAACTTTCAAAACGAATCGACTCGGGCCAACTGAGGATTTTGACAACGGACATCTCGCCCTTGTTTCAAGATTTGAGTCATCGTATTATGTCGGGCATTGAGATTCCCGAACCCGAGCTCATCAATTTAAATTAAGGATCTATGAAACTATGAAAACAAAAATTTTCGGCTACTCTAGTGAAGGCTTGCCCATTCCCTCTTATCAGTTTGGTGGAAGCGAAAACCAGGTCCTCATTTTAGGAGGGGTCCACGGCGATGAAATTGAGGGAGTCATAGGTGCACACGCTCTCCTCGATCATTTTCAAAAGCAGTTTAATTATAACCTTAAAATCACTATTGTCCCCCAATTCAACTTGGATGGAGTCATTCGTTGTCAGCGAGTTAATGCCAATAAAATTGACCTCAATAGAAATTTGCCAACTAAAGATTGGTCTCCGGAGATTGCCAAAGAACGCTATAACCCCGGCCCTAGTGCCTGCTCCGAATCAGAAAACCAAGCGCTCGTCAGTTGGCTCGACGAAAACAAGCCAAAATTCGTTTTGAGTTTGCACTCTTGGAAACCCATGCTTAACGTCAATGGCAATTGTCATGAAGAAGCTGAAGTCATTCGTCACCACACTTCTTATATCATCGAAGAGAGTATTGGGTATCCAACACCAGGCTGCTTGGGAACCTACGCTGCCCTCGAAAGAGATATGCCGACTCTCACCTACGAATTTGAGCGCGGAATGAGAAGTGATCAGATAATTAAAGTACATATTCCAGCAATTTTAGAAAGTCTTAAAAAAACGGAGGCCAAGGCGTGAGTTTTGAAACCATAATTAAAGAATGCTTTACCAGTGAAAGTCAGGATCTAACAAATGAAGTTGTTGAAGCCGTTCAACACTGTATTAAAGAGATTGATGAAGGTCGCCTAACCGTTGCAGAAAAAAAGTCTGAGGGCGAGTGGATCGTCAATGATTACGCAAAAATGGCGATTCTCCTGCATTTTAGAATTCAAAAAATGAAGGTCATCGAGTCTGGCCCTTTTTCTTACCACGACAAAATCCCCCTCAAAAAATGGACCGGCGAAGAAGGCGTCCGGGTCGTGCCCCAAGCCTTGGTACGCCAAGGGGCATTCGTAGAAAAAG
>JAUHWN010000235.1 GCA_030424665.1 Bdellovibrionia bacterium
CGAAGGCTGTTTGCGCAAACTCAAAACACTCTTTTGGGGAGCCCGGCAAAAGAAGAATATGTCGAGTATCGCCGTGGCTCAGAAAAGCGGCCGAGAGAATATCTCCTTGAAGAGTTCGCGTCGGCAATCCCGTTGAAGGGCCTGCCCGCTGGACATCCCAAATGACGCCTGGAATTTCTGCAAAATACATAAGTCCCGCAGCCTCGGCCATTAAACTGATTCCGGGGCCACTGGTTGTGGTCATCGCGCGAGCTCCGGCCCACCCGGCGCCGACGACCATACTGATCGCACCGAGTTCGTCTTCAGCCTGAACGACGGCATAGGTCTTTTTACCATTCTCATCTTTGCGGTACTTGCCCGCATAGTGAATAAAACCTTCTGCGAGAGAACTCGATGGTGTGATCGGGTACCAAGAAACAAAGTGACATCCGCCGTAGGTGAGTCCAAGGGCTCCCGAAGTATTTCCGTCGATAAGAATTTTTCCCTGGGTTTCGTTCATTGGTTCAAGGGTGTAGGGAATTTCATCTTTTATATTTTCTTTGGCGTAGTTTTGGCCGACTTCGATGGCCTTTAAGTTGGAGTCGACAACTTTCTCTTTGCCCTTAAATTGCGTGGCAACGGCTGAGTGCAGAGCTTCTCGCTCGATATTGAGAAGTTCCGCGAGAATTCCCACGTAAACCATATTCGTTAATAATTTTCTCAGGCGAACTGAATCGGTCACATCTTTAACGAGTGTTTTAAAGCTCACGGGGATATTGGTATTTTTAGGATTCAGTTTTTCGGCATCAAACTTAAGATCCGAGTTGTAAATAAAAATTCCACCTTCTTCAATGCGACTGACATCTTCTTCAATGGTTTTAGCGTTCATGGCTACAAATAATTGTGAGTGCTTTGTGCGCGAGGTATAGCCCTCTTTATTGACTCGAATACTAAACCAAGTGGGGAGTCCGGCGATGTTCGAAGGAAAGAGGTTTTTTCCTTCGATGGGAATTCCCATCCTGAAAATGGAGCGAATTAAAATATTATTTGAAGATTGTGAACCCGAGCCATTTACGGTGGCCACTTCAATGGTAAAATCGTTCACTTTTTTTGACATTGGTCATTGTCCTTCTTTGGTCTCTAAACAAGGGGTTACTATAATCCTTCAGGTTTATTTTGTGAAGTGAAATGGCGGGCGAGCCGTGCTAAAAGCGCTGTGAAATGGGCTAATGGATCCGGTGTTAAAATAGGGTTTCTTGATTTGCCTGCCTATTGGCTTTGAAAGCAGTGAATTAAGCCTTATTTGTCTGTGAGTCTTCTTTTTTTGCCGCTTGATTCTGAACGGGGATATCGGGGTTGATCGTCGAAACCCAGTCTAAATAGTGCTCATAAATCAGGTCAATTGGGCCTGGTGGATGGACAGGGCCCACGTGGATTCGAAGTTTACCCGGTTTGGCAAAAACTCTTCCCTTGGGCCATAGTTCGGTATTCCCCTCCAGGTACATAAAAAGAAGGGGGCAATTACTCTTTTCAGAAAAGAGGCTGACTCCACGCTTAAAGTTTCTGAGGGACCCGTCGGGAGACCGGGTGCCCTCTGGAAATATGATTAACCAAATCTTATCGAGGCGTTTTAGCAGATTGACACAAAGTTGAATGGCTTCACCCTTTTTGTCTTTGCGATCGATGGGGATGGCCCCCAAGGCGTGTTGAGAGAAAAAGGTAAAAAGAGGGTTTGAGAAAAAGTAGTCCTTTGCCGCGGCAATGTACAAGTTACTCCACCACGAAAAGGGGACGGCAGCGGCAATGGAGGTCGCATCCAAGTGACTACCGTGATTGGAGATCACGAGTAACTTCGGATAATTTTTTTGGATTTGTTTAATGTCACCCACAACGGTGAGTCGAACATAAAAACGGAAGGCGATGAGTTTAAGAAAAATAGCCCAAAGCATGCGAAAAAACTTACTCATCAAATCGAAGTGACGTGTAAAAAGTGGGAGATGTTTTAAATGATAGGGGAGCTGAGTCCACTGCTCATTTTCGTAATCCCAATTTCTCACAGACCGATCCTCTGAAAGTAGGACATGGCTAAATAGAAAATCGGAGCGACAAAAATTAAGCGATCGAGACGACTGAGGAAGTCACTACGCCCTAAAATGAAGGCACCGGTATTCTTTATTCCCAAATCTCTGCGAATTACAGCCATTGTCACATCGCCAAGTCCACCAAAGAAAACCGCAATCAAACCGGCCGTCATCCAATAGGCTTCGGTTCTGACCGGTAGAAGGTGGCGCATTCCCCAGGCGAGGAGCAATGTAAAAACGAAAGAAGCAATAAAACCCTCAAACGATCTCTTCACAGTGATCTTTGAAGCGAGTTTGATGCGATTAAAAAAGCGGCTAAAACCGAGAAAGAAATTATCGCAAACTTCAGTGAGGATGATGATGTAAATCAGCATAAAGGCCCCACCCTCGAGATTGTAAATAAAGCCGAGGTGTAAGAAGGCCCATAGAAAACTAAAGTTTAACAAGGTCAAGGCGATATACTGAATCATGCGCTTATAACTATTGCGCCAAATTGGAATCAGGCAGGTGAGCCCCAAGAGAATCATGGGCAGCCCCACATAAATAGGGTAGTTGTTTTTGTGAATGAGATAACCAGCGGCGATTAACCCCAGGTAAGTCAACCAAACGAAATTCGTTCGGTGATACATTCCGGTGAATTGAAAAAATATTTTTGCGGCGGCAATTGAAACCAGTGTGAGAAAGATGGTTGGGTAGGGATTAGCGAGCCCCAACACAAAGAGAATGACAGGGGCTGCAATCAACCAACTTTTGAAGCTGGCCCATGCAGCTGTTAAGTGCATGTTCTTCTTGCGTAAAATGAATATACCGATTCCGATGAAAAAAATAAAACCGAGGACGAGGCCGACCGTTTCTCTAAAAAGTTCTTCAGACCACAAGCTGTTTTCGAACAAGAATTAACCCCTTATTTCAATCTCGTGGTCCTTAACCTTTTTATAAAGACTCGAGCGAGAAATTTTCAGAATTTTAGATAGCTCGTCTATATCTTTATTCTGATGGAGCCCTTCTTCAATGACTTTTTTCTCAAAGGCCTGCATAAGTTGGTTAAGACCTAAATGAATGTTGATATCTTGACTTTCGATATCCACAGTTTTTTTCGGATCAATAATGTTTTTTAGGTCTTCAGCCCGAATAATAGGCAGGGGAGAGGTGAGTGATAGTTGTTCGCAGACGCGCTTGAGTTCGCGCACATTGCCTGGCCACTCGTATTGTCTCATCACTTCAATGGCATCATCTGTGAAACTTTTATTGCGAAAGGTTTTTTGTTCGCTCAAAAATTTAAGGCTAAGGGCCTTAATATCGGATTTTCGTTCGCGCAAAGGGGGAAGCTTGATTTTTTTTCCGCTGAGTCGCCATAAGAGATCCTCGCGAAATTCTCCTTTTTC
>JAUHWN010000236.1 GCA_030424665.1 Bdellovibrionia bacterium
GTGGATACACTTTTGAGTTGAGGCCTTTGAAAAAGTGGTATTACAACGGGTGCAAATGAACCGTTGGATGAATTTATAGTCGGACTTCCGTTTGAAAAATCCGTGTTTTCGAATTTCGCTGTGTTGGTGAGGGCATTTAGGGCAGTATCTCTTCACGGATTAGAGATACTGCATTTAGGATACCAGCTTGCTTGATAGAGACTCACACATTAAACTGGGTCAGTTTACGGGAGAACCGCTAGGACGAACTCTGCCTTATCAACATTAAGTCGATCCAAAACCTTTTTTGCGCTACCAGTAATAATTTGTTCGTTCTCCTTACTCAATTCGATTCCCAAAATGAGTTTTCGGTTTGGAACAACCGAGTTGAGTTCTTCGAGAACCCTTTTTAAGCGATAGGGAGTGTCCATAATAACAACCGCTCTCTTCTGCTTTTTTAACTCACTAAAAGCCTCTTTTCGCTTTGGATCCTTGAGCGGTAAAAAACCTCGAAAGAGAAACTCATCCATGCGATGTCCACAGATACTGAGGAAGCTCATAAGAGAGGAGGGGCCCGGCACAGAACGGACAGGAATTTGTTGGTGCCGACAGAGTCTTACGAGGTCAGCTCCTGGGTCGCAAAACCCGGGTGTTCCACAATCCGATACCAGGGCGACCTTGTGGTTCTTGCAAAGTTCCAGCAGGGCTTCCAAATCCTTTTCGTCAGAGTGTTCATTGAGTAAATCAATCTTCTTAGGAGTTAACTCGAGGGCTTTTAAAAGGCGAGTCGTTTCCTTCTTTTCTTCTCCGATAACCCACTCAGCTTCGCGCAAGATTTGCAATGCGTTTTCGCTGATATCCTTATAGTTCCCAATGGGGGTGGCTACGACATGAAGTCCCAAGTCCTAAAACTCCTTTGATTTTTAGATGTTATCACTCTTTTTTAAGCAGAATAAAAGGGATTTTGATCTTTTTTAGGAGTCTTGTTTAAATAGCCATATGATCAAGAAGTGGAAGCAGTTGGCAAAAGAATATCCCTATAAATCAGGTCTTTTCGGACTTCGAGTGGACAAATGTGAACTGCCCGATGGCAGAGTCATGCCCAAGTATTATACATTCGAATTTCCAGATTGGACGAATATTATTCCCCTGACACCCGAAGGGGATATGATTCTAGTGAGACAATACCGTCACGCTATCGGAGAAGTGCATTTAGAAATACCCGGTGGGTCCCTTACTCCAAAATTAAAAGAGTCCCCCCAGGAGGCCGCTTTGCGTGAACTCCTCGAGGAGACCGGGTTTGAGTCACAAAAAGTGGAACTCGTTGCAAGTCACCAACCAAATCCGGCCATTCAAAATAATCACATTCACACCTACATTGCCTTTGATTGTGAAAAAACATCAGAAGTCGCGCTCGATCCTTTTGAGGATCTAGAAACGGTGATTATGCCGATTCCAGAAGTCATCGATAAAATAATGTCTGGTGAGATGAAGCACACTATTGTTGTGGCTTCAGTACTGCTGGGGCTTAAAAAGCTAGGTTACAAGCTGACCCGCTAGTTCTGTGAAGTCCTTGATGCGAAAGCATTTTTCTGGCGGATGTTCTTTCCCGCTATGGGTCGTGTCCATAAAGATGAGGTGCATGCCGGGGTAATCTCTAGCGGCTCGATTGAGATTGATGGGTTCATTTTCGAAAAAGAGCACGTCCTCTCCCTCTTGAATGATCTCTTTAAAAGTGTCCATTTTGTAAGCTTCATCAGACATATCGGGACTCGGCTTCATATGAAGATTCGAGTAATCCTTTTGCAGTGGAAAACCGCAGTTTGCGAGACTCTTAATGGTTCCTTCAAGCATGTTGGGGCGATTGCGGCCAGTGAGATAAGATAGTCGAAATCCTCGGTTTTGAATTTCATTGGCAAAATCCACGGCACCGTAAACGGGGATATCCTCGTGGAGAAATTCATTTGAAAAAAACTTCTCGAGCCAATGGTTCTTCAGTTCTGAAAAAAATTCGTTGTCCTCAGGTGTTAACCCATGGCGCTCAAGCGCATCCCCAAGGCCCCAGTCACCGACCTTAAATTCCGCATCGAAAAAGTTTTTCGTTTGCTTAGGAAAGCGTTTTTGAGTCTCTGGGATCTCGAGAAAATTCTTTAATATCGACTGGTTACGTTTGTGAAGATGGACAAGGGTGGAGTCGATGTCGAAGACAAAGTGACTCGATGGTGAGGTTCTATTAATCAGCTGGAGAAGCTCCCTTGGGTTATGATGCAACATGTCCTCATACTGCCACCAATTGCCCCCAAATTGAAGGGATTTTTGGTGGTTCTTTAGGGCAATTTCTGCTAAAAATCCGGCCTCCAGTAGAAAGGTCATTCATGAAAAAAATTGTAGCCCTATTCGGATTACTCCTTGTTCTCGTTTTGATGACTTCCTGTACCTTTGAGAAGAAGGAATTGGGAACAGAAGACAACCCCGTAAAACTTTTCTTTGTTCCATCAGTTGAAGCAAAGACCCTCGCCGACAAATCAAAAGTGGTTAAACGACTTCTCGAAGAACTGACGCCCTATAAATTCGAAGTGAGAATTCCGGAAAGTTACATTGCTGTTGTAGAAGCTTTTGGCGCAAAACGCGTTGATATCGCAGCACTGAACACATTTGGCTACATTTTAGCCCACGAAAAATTTAAGGCAGAAGCCCTTTTAACGGTTGTTCGCTACGGTAGTTCTACCTACCGTTCGACGATTCTGGCACGTTCGGATGGAAAAATTAAAAAACTAGAAGACCTCGTCGGAAAAACCATTGCCTATGTTGACCCGGCTTCTACCTCGGGATACCTGCTTCCTCTTAAAGAGTTGCGCGAAAAGAAAATTGAAACGGGTAAGCACGTCTTTGCAATGACCCATGATGCCGTTGTCTCTATGATATACAAAGGACGTGTCGACGCGGGAGCAGCTTTTTATTCTCCTCCTGCTGCCGGTGAAATTCAGGATGCTCGACGCCTCGTGAAGACTCAATACCCCGATGTGGAAGACAAAATTAAAATACTTCACCTCACTTCAGATATTCCTAATGAGCCAGTTGTTTTTCGCAAGGATATGCCAGAAAAAATGAAAAAAGACATTGTCGAGGCTTTTATGAAGCTGATCGAAATGCCAGAGGGAAAAGACGCAGTCTCAAAGCTTTTTGGAATTACCGAGCTTAAGAAATCGACGGATGCCGACTACGACAGTGTTCGAACTATGATCAAAACACTAGGCACATCAGCGGCCAATCTCATCGAAAACGCCAAGAAAAAGAAGTAAGTTGAGAGTTGGTTATGGCTGGTGAAGATTATATTTTAAAAGTTAAAGACCTTGAAAAAACCTATCCTAATGGAGTAAAGGCCCTAAAGGGCGTGAGCTTCGACGT
>JAUHWN010000237.1 GCA_030424665.1 Bdellovibrionia bacterium
TTTATGGCTTTGTATTTGTCAATGTGCTTGGTTTCTTTACTTATTGCCCATGAGATATCCTCATTTAATGCTAGGAGTAATGGACCGTTTTCCAAATCATTCTTATAAATCAATTTTTCAGATTTTTAGTGATTCCTATCCAAACGACATTGAATTTCTCGATGCCATCGACTCGATTTTGCGATTATTTGTCGATAGTTCAAATAGTATTTTTAGGGAATATGCTTTAGAGGCATTAGCTATTCGCCCTAAAGCTTTTAAAATTTGGTTAAAGAGGCAAGAAGATAAAGTTCAATTAGGGCCATTCGTTTTAGAAAACTTTATTAAATCTTTTGATCATTGGAATTTTGCAGAAATTGTGGATATCCTTAAACGTAAAAAGATTACTATCACAATCAGATCCAACATATCTCCAAATCTCGTCCATGGGCATCAACCTAAGATGTTTTCTGAAGGAGACTTTGACAACTTTACTCAACTGCAAAAAATTATAAATCAGACTCGATTTTCGCCCCATCAGAAAGCTGTTAATTTTTTGATGCTTTCAAGCCTTTTCACCCGAGTTCGACAGCAAACCATGGCATTTGACATCTTAATGGGTATAGCAGAAAATTCAAAATTCGAGCCGTTATCTCTTCTTGAAACTCTAAAGTCACTAAGTTCGTGGTCATTGTTCAATGGAATCGATCGAGTTCTCCTTTATAGTCACATCAAAAACAAGATAAATATTCAAAAAGGGTTATTTCGCGGTCGAACATCAGGGACGACTCGCGATTTTTTCGACTCCCGATTTAGTTTGAAATCAGATAAGGTTTTGTCTCTCGTTCAGTCGATTGACTGGAATTTACAAAGCCTGGATCGCGGAAAATATTTTGATACTCTTCGCCAACAAAGACGTCAAAACCTCGAAGATGAACAGGTAGATCTCTCCCAGATACTCGAAGGTCTCGACGACGCTCAACTCAATCTCTTGGCTTTTTACTATGAGATGATCGAAATCAATGTTGCCGGTACATATTTAAATCCTGAGCTCAATGATTTCGACCTCTCCATTGTTTCAGAAAACCAAGGACTCAAGCACATTCTATCTGAACTCATTCGCGCAAGAGATACTGACTTTGAGCCAATTTTTATATTAAAAACACGAAGGATTGTTTTTACTCGGCCCTATAAATTAAATCGGGTTGCATTGGATAAGCATGAAGACATTTTCGCCGACATCAGTGCAAGGGCACAAAAACTCCTAATTGTTAGTACAGCAAAGAAATTAGAATATGAATGGAGAGAACTATCAAATTTTGCGACTGACCACGATTCTCTTGAGTACTTAATCCGAATTCAAAGACTGTACGAGAAAATGTTATTCATCTTATCTACAGATGGAAACAACGATACTGATGACAATGAAATTAGCAGGGCTGCAGACATTTTATTGAACTTACTGACAACAATTAACGAATCCGAACCAGAAACTACTATTTTAAGCACAGAAATTATGGATTCCACCACACAGTTGACCATCGCTCAATTGAAGCTAGCCCTCGTGAAGAAGTTAGAATCAATGCTTTAACTGACAGGTGCGACCCATTTCGTAACTCTTGAATAAAATTACAAGCCGTAGAACCCGCCGTCGAGAAGGCGGTCGTGGAGCTGAACGCGGTCCACTAGATAGTGATTATCATCATAGGCAATCACATCCACATCGCCTTCAAAAACCTGGGCAAAGTTTTGACTGTGTTCAACAGGGATCACTTCATCTTGATTGCCGTGAAGAATTCGGGCCTTAAAACCCAACTCTTTGAGTTCAACGACTTGATTCATGGGTAAGAAATGCCCCCCCATTAATTCGGACTCTTGAATCATGGTTTCCACGTCGACATCGTAGCCTTGAATTTTATTATTCACCTCTGCCAATGAGTCGATACGCGCTCGTACGGCATCATTGGGTGGCATCTCTAATAGTGGAGCCATCAAAGTAACTGTTTTAAAAGCATCGGGGTGCTTTCGCCAAATATTAACAGCCATAAATCCACCCCAGCTATGGCCTATCAAATGAAAACGGTCTTTACCGTGTTCCGCTTTTAAAAAGTCCAAGAACTCCGAAAGCTTCTCGATATGATTGATCAACGAAGGCTTTCCGGGGGATCGCCCCAAGCCCTGAGCATAAGGAAAAAAGCAAGGAAGGGACTTCTTGGCAGCCAACATGAAACCCAAATCTAAATTGGTCGAAAACTGCCCCGGCAAACCGTGAAGGAGTAAAAAAGCCTCATTCGCCGATGCCGGCTCCTTGGGTTCAATCAGGTCATAATTCATTGAATTAAAAGTGAGAGTTCTCATAGATAGAAGGTCTTAGGGGAAGGGGCGCCGATAGTAAAGAAAAACTAGAACAAGGGATTTTATGCGCCGCGGCCTTGTAAAAAAGGCCTATAATAAGCTACTGATCATTCAGTTAATTTTTCACTGATAGGGAGTCCTCAATGGGCAAATTTATAAAGTTTTTCACACTCCTTCTGACATGTCTTTTTATATCGCTTTCCGCATCGGCAGATATCAAAGTTTCTGTTGGCGATATGACTTGTGAGTCTTGTGCCAACACCATCAAGAAGGGCTTTGCCAAGGTCAGTGAAATCGAATCCTGTGAGGTCGATGTAGATGGAGGCCTGGTCACTCTCAAGGTCAAAGCCAAAAAAGAAATTTCTGACGAAAAAATCAAAAGCACCATTGAACACTATGGCTATACCGTTAAAGGCATTAAACGCGACAGCTAGTTTTTTTTTTAAAGAGTGAGACATCAATCGATAAAAAAAGCGGTTCACCGAACCGCTTTTGTATCACTTCCTGTATCACTGGCAATTAGAGCTCATGCCCTGGTATGAGTACACTCTCGAATTGACAATAAAATTTATAGTTACCCGTCGAAATTTCCCACCAATACACATGGGAATCTTTACTACTGGGTTTTAGTAAAATTGGTAAATTCTTTGATCGACAAGCCAGCGGAACACTCATCAAAAAAGATTCCTGTCCACTCTGCAAAATATTTTTAAAAGCTCCACCATTTAAATTGCAGATATGTTTGAGTTCGACATCATTCACTTTCTTAAAAGCCTCTTCGGCTAATCCAGTTAATTGACTGTCGAGGAAATGACTTGAAAACTCCATGATTCCATTTGAATTTTCGAGATGAACTAAGGTCGCCCAGAAATCATCGATTCCTTCAGGTCTTTCACTGAGTGGCGTCACCATAAAATTTTCCGGGCCGGCAATTGAAGCAAAGTTCGCCTCAATCGCTCGAGTCAATGAAGCGACTTGATCATCTTGCACGGTGGTCAAAAGTTTTGCCATAACTGCCATTTGAAAATACATCCCTCTTAAAGTTA
>JAUHWN010000238.1 GCA_030424665.1 Bdellovibrionia bacterium
AGCGACGATGGTGACCTTCTCTTCAGCCACGGCAATGAAGTTCTTTGGAGAGATTACCTAGAAATCAAATTTGTGGCCGGCCTCCTTAACAACACGAGTTTACAGCCTCCTCTACCCGCCGAAGGCGTAAAAGGCGATGCTCGTTATTCAAATATATCGGGCCTTGCCGTGGATGAAAAAGGGCAATTTGCATACATTTCTGATTCCCAGTCCCACTTGATCCATCAGTTAAACTTGTTGACCGGTGAATCTAAAGTGTTTTTGGGAAGCCTCAGCGAAATCGATAGTTACAACCCTGGATATCAAGATGGAGTCGCCTCAGAGGCTGAATTTTCGTCACCGTCGGAACTCGCTCTAAGCGATGGGAAACTCTTCATCGCAGATGAGGGCAACGCTGCCATTCGCGTCTATGATTTTGAATCGAATGAGGTTTCAACCTTTCTTGGAACACCAACCGATCGACAGGTGATCGATTCCGCCAATCGCTCAGAAGTTCGAATTGCGGACCTCTCTTCGCTCTACATCCTTGGCAATCAACTCTTTTTTGCAGATCTTAACTGCCTTCGAGTTTACAACTTCGCCACCGGTCAAACGCAAACTCTCCTCGGACAAGTGGGGCAAAATTTTGATCCCGCTATGACCTCTTGGACAGCTACTGATAATTCTATCGTTACGGAATATGTTTTACCTCAAGTTATTGAAAGTCCGAACCCCTATGCGGCGTTTAGCGATATTGATTACGTTGTAACGCTCCCTGAAAAAGCACTTCGAGTTTCATTGGAGTTCGAATACATCGATGTCGAAAATGGTTTCGATTTTGTCAGAATTCTCGGAAAGAAAGGCATTGAACTGGATCGCCTCACTGGAAATTCTGGAGGGACATTGATCACAGATTTTTATCCCGTAAACGACACAAAATTGATCATTAATTTACTCAGTGATGTGTCGGTCCAGGCAACAGGCTTCCGACTCGTAAAAGTTCACTACATAAAAGAGCCTGATTTCGATCGGCCTTTAAGCCACAGCTTAGATGCGACCTTCGAAGACGCCCTCATTGGTCGCATAGAAAGTATTTCTAGCGATGGTCAAAATCTTTTCATTGGTGATTCACTGGGTAACTTTATTCGCGAGATCAACATTCAAGAAGCTCAAGTAAAGACTCTCTTCGGAAACGGCTTTAACTCGACAGGTACCGTTCTAAGAGCTGACCTCCCCGACAATTCGCAACTCGGCATTAACTCTGGGTCCGCTTTGAACGGAATATTTGTTGATGGAAAATCTATCTACTTTAGCGATGCCTCTGCGGACCGAGTTTTGAAACTGAGTCGAAGTCATGGCCAAGTTGAAGAACTCATTTTTACAAAGTCAGAAGAGGGAATGGCTCCCGGCGAGACAGATGGGGGGCTGGGTGAAGAAATTCAGGTCCTCCGTCCAGGGCAGCTTCATTTTCACCCACAACTAGGCCTCCTTTTGGCCAATCCATGGAATGTAAGGGTCATAGAATAGAGTTCAGTACCTCTGGCTCGACCAAGAGCCTGTTTCAGAATTTACCTAGACTTTACGTTGATTCAGAGACCTGGAGTTCTATTTTGTAAAAAGAACGGTCAAAGGTCGAGAATCACTGAGCCTTTCATAAAGTCAGCCCCATCCTTTTCCGAAAAAGAGACATAGGTGAATACCTAATTTTTGATAGGAAATATTAATGGGATTTCAATACCATAAATCAAAAAAGAAGGTGGACGAGAGTACACAGTGGTCATCCTATAGTGACCTTTTCATGATGCTCGCGGTTGTCTTTTTACTAATGTATGTCACTTCGAGTGTGCGCGAAGGTGCTTTTAGTATTCAAAAATACCAAGAGTATCAACGCCTTGCTAAAGAAGCTGAGAGCTTAAAGGATCAACTGAGAGTTTATAATACTCTCAAAGACGATTACCTCGAGAAAAAAGCTTCGCAAGATGAAGTAGAAACCTATGAAGAACTCATGGCTAAACTCGATCTCTTGCAAAACGAGAATAAAGACGAGGCTCGTAAGTTAGAACAAAAAGCCCAAGAGAACAAAGCTAAGGCGACAGCTCTTAACAAGTATCAACAGATCATTCGGAATATTATCAACAACAACGTGATCGCCCGAGCTCGTGTCGACAAGAAGAACGAGATCATCACACAAAAGAATGAAGAAATCGAACTTAAAGAAGCTGACATCGACGATCAGCTTATTGCGATTTCAAAACTTGAAAGAAACGTTAAGCAAAAAGAACAGCAAATCGAACAAAATAAAAGACAAATTGCTAAGGTCCAGAGTCAACGTGATCAGCAGATTCAAAAGATTAACAAAATGTTCCAGCAGCAGCGAATCACTAAAAGTCGCATGCGAGAACAAATTGCAAAACTCAAGCAAGATGCTAATCAGCAAATCCAACAACTCGAGTCCAAGGCACAGCAAACGCAGAGTGAGCTGAAACAAGTTTCTCGTCAGTTGGCTACGGTGAACACTGAACTCATGCAGGCGAAAGACACCATCGAGGAAGAGAGCAAGAAGAACGAACAGCTTGCTGAAGAGCTCGCTAATGCTGCTGACAAAGCAAAAGAGCAGATGGAAACGCTTCAAGCGGAATTTGACGTTAAAAGACGTCTTGACAAGCAAAAGTTCGAGAAAGCCCTCAAAAGAGAGAAGCTCTCTAAGGCGCAAATCAAGAAACGCCAAAAAGAGTTTCAAAAACAGGCGAAACAAAAAGAAAAGGAACTGGCAAAAAAGCTTGCTGGCCTAAATACCAAAGTTGAGACTACAGAAAAAGAACTCAAAAAAGCCCGCGAATTGTTGAAGGCTCGCGAAAAGCTGGCAAAACAAATTATAAAGAACTTCAAAAAAGAAGGTATCAAAGCTGGTGTCGATGAAAAGACAGGAGATGTTTTACTAACTTTCGGAGATCAGTATTTCGACACAGGTCGTGCAAGTCTTAAAGGTGGAATGATAGAGAAACTCAAAAAGTTTATTCCTATTTATGCTAAATCGCTGATGGAAGACCCTAAGACGGCTGAGAAAATTGATTCAGTTGAAATCGTCGGCTTTGCATCCCCGACTTTTAAAGGTAAATATGTCGATCCACGAAGCATGGATGAAGAAACCAAAACGGCTGTAAACTACAACCTTCAGCTGAGTTTTGATCGAGCAAAATCAATATTTAACTATATGTTTGATAAATCAAAAATGGATTACCGCTACCAAGGAGACCTCAGGCCTCTAGTTAAGGTAACGGGTCGAAGCTTTTTAGCTGAAGACATCGAGGGACGCTCTATTGCCAGCAGCCTCAGTCGCAAAGAATATTGCGAAAAATTTGATTGTAAGAAATCTCAAAGAGTAATTATTAAATTCTCT
>JAUHWN010000099.1 GCA_030424665.1 Bdellovibrionia bacterium
GCTTTGATCGTAAAAGCCGATGTGGTCGCGTATTCAAAATCCAGGTAAATCTCCTTCCCTATTGGGTTTTCGTTCCCAAAAAATTTCTATCTGAGTACTGATGTAAATGGCTTTCTCTTTTTATTGAGCTGCCGATACCGGCCATCAATGGCATGTAATAGATGGGGCCATTGTAATGCTTATGCACTTTTGATTTTATTTCTGTAAAAGAGAAAATATTGAATTCCTGAAGTTGGTCCTTGCTAGCGAGAGCAAGGGGAAAAAAGCCATTTTGGTTTTGGTCTTCTGTAATAGAAATGCTTTTTTCGGCTTGGTTCAGTTGCTTGAGTATTGAGATAAAGTAGTCAGCATTGGCCGCATTAATATCAAACACTTCCATAAGTTTCTTTTTCTGCAACTGAGTGTCTTTGAGTGAAATGATGTCATTTATATTGATGGATGTCATAATTTTCCAATACGAAGTCACTTGTTCTAGAAAAGTCCTATGATATATTGTTGTCATGAAAATGGAAAAGCCTATTGTGGATTTTTTGGCCGAAAACTTCGGTCTTATAGAAGATTTCGATAAAATGGCAGAGGTACAGAATTTAGTGACCGAGCTTCCTCTGTCGCGTCACAAATTATCGAAAATCCTAATTGATGAGATTAGTCATATTCATAATATTGGACTCCTGTCCTATGGGGATTTTGCAAAAGCACAGAATCTCAGTTTTCAATTACAGAAAGATACTGAATACATTTTAGAGAGATTGTGTCGCCTAATGGATATTCTTCAGGGATCTAATTACTTCAGTTCTATTCACTCGCTGGCAAAGAAACCTCCAGAAGGTTTTGATATTAAAAACTACAGTCTTGAGCATTGGCTTTTATATGATTGGGTGACCCAAGCCATGGCAGAAAATGCTCCCAAAGACCTCGGTTTAACATTTGTTCTTGGAGAGCCCTCGGGGCTTTTCTGTCACTCGCTTTTGTGGTGTACAAAGTTCGACATTCAAAAGCTGAGAAATTTCTCAATAAAGAATTCATACGAACAGATTTCTGAACGAATACTTAATCATCTTGTCGTTGCCGACTGGTTTTTTAAGGCAGGAACTTTCGACCCCCTTGAAAAAGAGTACTATATGACCGAGTGGCAAGCTGTTAACAGTTTGAACCATGAGGGAACAATGTACGAAAAAGCTGATACGATAATTCATTTAAGTATTGAAAAGTTAGCTGATTTTCATAAATGGTATGACAAAGTGCCCGAGGGGATGAACCTAGTTCTCATGGGAAGTACCGATAGTGAGAATTCAGAGAACATTCTTCCCATGGGAAATGTTGAAGAGCTGGACGGTAGAACTCCTAAAAAAGAGTTATATTTCAAGGGGGAGTACGCCTTTGAAAGTCACAATAAATTATTGATTACCTTTAAAAAATAAAAGTTATTTCTGGCAAAGAACGAGGAGTTCCTTACCCGAGCGACCAGCGGGAGAGGGTATTTCGTGATTCCAAATCAGAAAATTAAAACCCGTCTTTTCGAATAGGTGACGGAGCTCCCACTCACTGACTCCAAAAGGGGGCCCAACCTCTTTGGGCATATTAAAAAAGATTCCCAAGAAAAAGCCTTTTTCGCGTAGAAGTTTCTTCCAGGTTTGAACGAGTTTTAGTCTATTTTCAGGTAAAATCGCTGCAAAACAAGTGTGCTCTAAAACAAGGTCATAGGTATTATTGAGTTCAGTTGATAAATTAAAAATATCGGTTTGAATCCAATCAATATTTTGAAACTTGGAATATTTTTTCTTGGCATTTTCGAGAGCTCGAGAGCTGAAGTCGACTCCGGTGCAAAGATGTCCCGCTTCTGCGAAAAGTGAAAGATCATTACCAGAGCCACAACCGAGATTAATAACTTTTGATTTTTGTAATTTCAATCTTGGAAGAATCTCTACAAAGGCGGGATGGGGTACATTGAGTTCCCAAGGTGGAGCATCATCCATTTCGCTATATTTTTTAGTCCAAAAGTCTTCTGAAGTAATATTCTCCGGGCACTGGTAGTAGTCTTTCATGACATATTTTTTGCCATCTACAATGAAGAAATCATCACCAAACTCGTCGACAAGGTCAAAAAAAGCGAACTGGGCTTTTCTAGAAAATACAAAAGGAATTCCCTCTAAGGTATAACCTCGAAATCGATCGTATGGATCTGCCTTCAAATCACCGATTTTAAAGTTAAGGCTCTGTTCTCCGGGGAGAAGAAGAGACCATACTTCGCCAGTTTTCTTCTCGACTTGTCCGGCCACGATTCCGCCGGCAAAGGGTTTTAAATAAACGGGTGAGCCACCAATTGTTGTTTCCAGCGTGAGGTTGTCTTTAAACCTTAAGTTTGAAAACAATTCTTTGTAAAGCTCGGTATCTTGGTATCTCAATCCCTCTTTATTGAGGGCATAGCCCTCTTCGTCGAGAAAAAGATTTCTAGATGGATTGGAATCCTCATTGCTCATTCGGAGAAATTCTCAACTCTTCCAAGAATTCTAAACTGAGATCTCTAAAAGTCAGTGCTTTGGGTTGCCAAGAGTTGCCACCATCTTCTGATACAAGTTCAAATTCACCATCTCGAGTTTCACGGGTGTATTGACCAGTGGGAGTTGGGGCCTCATAGGAATATTTGAAATAAGCAACGATTTGCTTACCGGGAACAAGGGTTGTTGTATAGGATTGCAAGAATGTAATGCCTTGAATGCCGTCAACATTTTCGACCAAAAAATCAATCATACTCTCTTGAAGTTCCCGGATAATTTGGCTTCTTGTTTCTACGGGGATCTTGCGCTCAGTTTGGTTGAGAGTAAATGTCCACCACATCAGAAGGACCATGATCAAAAGGCCTAAAAATTTCATAATATTCCCAAAATTTCTGTCATTACGCGTGTTTCACGCTTCACATAAAAGTTGTTGTATATTAAATATCTTGGAGGTTTGAGGAGGTCAAATGGGGGATGGATTATGAGCCGTCTTTTTTCGAAGATCATGGGATTAAGTAAATTGGCCCGTGATATTCCCAAAAATAGGGGGGCTTTTCTGCAAAAAAGTGCAGATTGGATCGAACAAAGAAGTTCTATTGCCCATAAAATCTTTTTGACCGCTTCGGCAGTGGCTTTTGATCCCATGTCCTTAGCGCGAGGCTTTATAGTTACAAAATCGGACCCGGAGTCACTCGTCGTATTAATGCCGGCTCTTCCGACGAATCTTGCTTTAGACTCGTCGCTCCACTTAGGGGCACTCAATTCTCTAGCTGAATTTGCATCGCGTCAATTATGGATGAAATCCGTTGATTTCAGCAGTTGCAAAATTACTTTAGTGGGAATTGAAACTAAGCTCTTTTCCAGCGAATTAAGGCGGGTAGAGGCAAGGGTTCGATTAGAAGTAGCGGATCGCGAAGCCCTATTATTTGAACTCAGAAAACTTCGAAAAATGGAAACCAGTTTAGCCGTTCCCATTTTCGATAGCGATAATCGTCTTGTGGCAGAAGTAAACACTCAGTGGCTCCTCCAACTGGAGACATTAGCTTTGCCATCATAGGGAGTAAAAATGGAAATTATTCCATCGCAAATTCAAACAAGTTCGGAAGAATTTGTTAAGAACAAAGAACATATGATGTCTATCCTTGGAGACTACCAAGAAAAAGTAGACTTTATAAAACAAGGTGGGGGAGCTCAATCGGTTGAGCGCCACAAGAGTCGCGGAAAGTTAACCGCTCGCGAGAGGATTAAATCACTTGTCGACCCGGGTACGGCCTTTCTTGAATTCAGTCGATTTGCAGCTTGGGGTATGTATGATAATAAAGCTCCTGCCGCGGGTATTATCACCGGTATTGGCCAAATCTCAGGTACCGAGTGTGTCATCGTGGCCAACGATGCGACAGTAAAAGGTGGCACCTACTTTCCGATCACCGTTAAAAAACATTTGCGAGCCCAAGAAATTGCTCTCGAAAATGGATTGCCCTGTATTTATTTGGTCGACAGTGGTGGCGCTTTCTTGCCCCTACAGTCAGAAGTTTTTCCCGACCGAGATCATTTCGGAAGGATTTTCTACAATCAAGCACAAATGTCCGCCCAAGGAATCCCACAAATATCAGTTGTCATGGGGAGCTGTACCGCTGGTGGCGCATATGTACCAGCTATGAGTGATGAAAATGTCATAGTTAAGGGCAATGGAACAATCTTTTTAGGGGGGCCACCTTTAGTTAAGGCTGCAACCGGCGAAGAAGTAACAGCCGAAGAATTGGGTGGTGGCCGAGTTCACTCGGAAGTATCGGGTGTTACAGATCACCTAGCTGAGGACGATGAACACGCCATTGAAATTACCAGAGACATCGTTTCTCATCTAAACATCAAACGAGACCATAAAGCGAGGGCTCAGGTTCGAGCTGTTGAAGAGCCTCTTTATAAAGCTGAAGAGCTTTACGGTATTCTGCCACGCGATTCAAGAATTCAATTTGATATTAGAGAAGTGATAGCTCGAATCGTCGATGGAAGTCGTTTTCACGAGTTTAAAAAGAACTACGGTTCGAGTATCGTTTGCGGTTTTTCACATATTTATGGAATGCCGGTTGGAATCATTGCCAATAATGGAGTTCTTTTTAGTGAGAGCGCTCTTAAGGCGGCGCACTTTATTGAGCTTTGTGTTCAAAGAAAAACACCACTTCTGTTTTTGCAGAATATTTCCGGATTCATGGTTGGTAAGAAGTATGAGAATGAGGGAATAGCCAAACACGGTGCTAAAATGGTTATGGCTGTTAGTAATGCCAACGTTCCAAAGTTCACTGTCGTTATAGGTGGATCTTACGGGGCTGGAAATTATGGTATGTGCGGAAGAGCTTACCAACCGCGACAGCTGTGGATGTGGCCTAATGCTAGAATTTCGGTGATGGGGGGCGAGCAGGCTGCCAATGTACTTTTGACAGTTAAGATGGATCAGCTGGCCGCGAAGTCGTCAACAATGTCTCCTGAGGAGCAAGAAAAATTTAAAGCTCCAATTTTAAAGAAATATGAAGAAGAAAGTTCTGCCTACTTTTCGAGTGCTCGTTTATGGGACGATGGAGTCATTGACCCTAAAGACACAAGAATGGTCGTCGCCTTAGGATTGAGTTGCTCTTACAACAAAGAGTGGCCAGAAAAACGCCAAGGTGTTTTTAGAATGTGAGGAAGTATGGATCTGATTAAAACAGAAACAATTGATCGAGTACTTTACGTAAAGTTGAATAGACCTGAGCTGAGAAATGCTTTCAATCCAGAAATGATCAAAGAGATCACCAAAGTTGTTTCTGAGGCAAGTAATGATGACGAGTTGCGAGCCTTGGTGCTTAGTGGAGAAGGGCCTGCTTTTTGTGCGGGAGCCGACCTCAATTATATGAAATCGATGGTCGATTACAGCGTGGCCGAAAATCGAAAAGACTCTGAGGTTCTTTTCGATATGTTTTATGCTCTAAAGACCTGTGATGTTCCGACGATTGCCTCTCTTCACGGTTATGTAATGGGCGGTGCTTTGGGCCTTGTTTCGGCTTGCGACTTGGCCGTGGCCCACAAAGAAACTCAGTTTTGTTTTTCGGAGGTAAAGCTGGGAATTGCACCAGCAGTAATCAGTCCTTTTGTAATTCGTAAAACTCTACCTCAGTTCTATAATCGCTACCTACTTACGGCAGAAATGTTTTCGGCAAAAGAAGCATTTAAGGGCGGTTTAATTAGTGCGGTTGGAAATGATTCTGAAAAAGATGAAATTCTAAAGAAGTGGATTAAGAAGTTCCAGCAAAATGGTCGTCGTGCTGTTCGTGCGACTAAAACCTTGGTCTCCTATGTCGAAGAACAATCAAAGTGGTTAGATCAAAAAAGCGAAACGACAAAAGTTATTGCGGATCTCAGAGTGAGTTCAGAGGGGCAAGAAGGCTTGCGATCTTTTTTAGAAAAAAGAAAACCGAGTTGGATTGTCGAACGGGAGGGTAAGGATGCAAAAAATTAAAAAGCTTGCTATTGCCAATAGAGGAGAAGTAGCCGTTCGAATTATCAATGCCTGCAAAGAATTGGGTATTGAAACTCTACTTTTGCATTCGGAGGCTGACCGTAACTCGATTGCCTACAGAATTTCAGATGATCAATACTGTGTCGGACCATCTCCTACGAATGAAAGTTATTTAGATATTAATTCTAATGTCAAAGGAGCTCTTGAGAGAGGCGCACAGGCTATACACCCCGGTTTTGGTTTTTTGTCCGAAAATGCCGATTTTGCAAAAGCGGTTGAGGAAGCGGGTTTAATTTTCGTTGGGCCTAGGCCTGAAACGATTTCTGCTCTCGGCGATAAAATTAAAGCCAAGCAAATCATAAAAAAGGCGGGGGTCCCCTCCGTACCAGGATACGAGGGTGACGATCAAAGTATTTCTGTATTAACGAAAGAAGCTGTTAAAATAGGGTTTCCAGTTATTGTCAAAGCGGCGGCTGGTGGTGGTGGCCGTGGAATGAAAATCATTAATTCTGAATCAGAGGCTAAAGATCAAATAGAGTCAGCGCAAAGAGAAGCCTTAGGAGCTTTTGGTTCGCAAACGGTCTTTTTAGAGAAGTATTTGAACAGGGCAAAGCATATCGAGTTTCAGGTTTTTGGAGATGGCCAAGGGGATGCGGTCCATCTTTTAGAAAGAGAGTGTTCGGTACAAAGGCGTCACCAAAAGATTATTGAAGAAGCCCTGAGTCCCTCTATTGATGATAAGCTGAGAAAATCCATGGGAGAGGCAGCTGTTGCCCTGGCAAAGGAAACTTCCTATAGAGGAGCGGGTACTGTGGAGTTTCTCGTTCAGGATAGTGAATTTTATTTTCTTGAGATGAATACGCGACTTCAAGTCGAGCATCCGGTAACGGAAATGGTTTTAGGTGTCGATTTAGTTAAAAGTCAGATTTTATTAGCTGATGGTAGTTTCACCCTATGGCCCCAAGAAGACCTAAAGCCACGTGGTCATGCGATTGAGTGTCGGCTTTACGCCGAAGATCCATTTAAAATGGGAATGCCATCAACCGGCCTTCTAGGATCGATGAAGTGGCCCTACGGTCCCGGACGTCGTTTCGAAGTTGGATTTGATCAAGGGGATGAAATCACTTCTTTTTACGACTCAATGATTGCAAAAGTGATTGTTTGGGAGGAAACGCGGGAGCGTTGTATCCAGAAAATGATCGGAACTCTTAAGGAGACTCTCGTATTTGGAGTTCATTTAAATATACCTTATTTAATAGAAATCTTGGAGCATGAAGAGTTTCAAAATGGCAAATTCACTACACAATTTATTGCGGAGAATTTTTCAGAGGGTATAAAAGATCAATCGGCTGATTGGATCCCTGACTTTATGAAGAAGGCGTATTTAGAGGTGTCTAGTGTGAGCCACCAAAAAAGTGGTTTTGTAGACCCGTTTCACCAAGCGTGGGGTGACTTATGAAAAAACTATCAATAGAAGTTGATGGAAAGATGCGAACAGCCTTTGTTGAAAAGGTGGGAGATCAGTTGTGGGCGCAAATTGAAGGTCGCAGTTTCAACTACAGCCCCAGTCGGAGGAAATCCGGACAAAGTGAAGCATCGACTGATCCAACAAAGATCCTCTCGCCCATGCCGGGTAAAATTACAAAGGTGTCTGTAGCTGTCGGAGATTCTGTTGAAGAAAATCAAGCCCTTATCGTAATGGAAGCGATGAAGATGGAGTATACGCTTTCAAGCCAAATAAACTCTGAAGTGGTGAAGCTCAATGTGAATGTGGGTGATCAAGTTGAATTGGGTGCCCTTTTGGTTGAGTTAGGTGTGGGAGATGTCTAAGAAGATTCGAATTTACGAGGTTGGACCGAGGGATGGCTTACAAAATGAAGTAGTAAGACTGACTCCGAATCTTCGTATTCAATTCATCAAAAAATTAATTGCTTCCGGAGTGAGGCACATAGAGACGGGTGCCTTTGTTTCTGAAAAGTGGGTTCCCCAGATGGCGGGCTCTGCTAAGATCTCAAAAAAAATGGCCTCTTTGAAGGCTCAGGGCAACATTCCTAAAGATGTAAAATTATGTGCCCTAGTTCCAAATAGTTATGGAATGAAATTGGCCTTAGCATCTGATGTCGAGGAAGTGGCGGTATTTGGCGCTGCTTCAGAATCTTTTTCTAAGATGAATATTAACTGCAGTATCGATGAAAGCCTCGAAAGATTTAAACAGGTAGCGGATGAGGCGAAGAAAAATAAAATTCGAGTGCGAGCCTACTTGAGTACTGTCTTTGGTTGTCCCTTCGAGGGAGAAGTTTCAGAGGCAAAAGTCGTAAAATTGACTGAGAAAATGTTGGAACTAGGGGCTTACGAAGTTTCATTAGGTGATACGATCGGAGTTGCTGATCCAAAGCAAGTCGAGCGCATTTTAAAAAAAATAGAGAAGAGAATTTCCCTTAAAAAGATTGCAATGCACTTTCATGACACTCGCGGTACAGGACTAGCAAATGTCATTATGAGCCTGCAGATGGGTATTACGAGTTTTGACTCAAGCCTCGGTGGCCTTGGAGGATGCCCCTATGCCCCTGCAGCTACTGGAAACATAGCTACAGAAGACCTGGTATATACCTTACACCGCATGGGCTATTCAACGGGAATTGAACTGTCGGAACTTATTAAGATTAATCACTGGATGGCCAAACACGTAAAAAGATCTTTGCCCTCAAAACTCGGAGCAGCTGGAATACCGAAAAGAGTTCCTGTTAAAAAGAGAAAGCTTTAAGTGGCAGAAGGTAAGAATCAGTTTAAACTTTTAAAGTTTCTAGGGATGATTCTCCTTTTTGCACTTTTGAGTTTTGTATTCCTATTTAATTACAATCAACGAATTAAAGACTATCAGTTGCCTCCATTTATTGAGTCCCTGAGGATTCATGGTGAAAAGAGTCTCGTCGATATCAATGACTTGCCCTCTAGTATTCGCATTGAATTAGTCAGTCTGTTGAAAGCTATTAAAAATAGCAAAAGTTCGTTTGATCTGATTGGGGGATTTAAGAAGCCCTTAAAGATAGATTTGGTCAAGGGAAGCTCTATCTATGAGGTTTCAGACAAGTCGATTAAGATGGGACTGGCCTTGTTTCTAGTCGAAGATCAGGCAAAAATTGCTCTCATCAAGGCTTTTCTAAAGCAACGTTTAGGAAAGCCACTAGACTCTCAGTTTCTTTTGACGACATTTTCTGACTTTATTCATCTTTACCAAGAAAACAAATTACAGATAAGTCAAGCTCAAGCATCAGCTGTAATTGATTTCTCTTCTTTAAAACCCTGGTTGGCGGAACTAGCACCGATAGAAGAGGTATGTAGAGTTCATTTATATCCACTCGAGTATGTCAATTTTTGTGAGTCGATCAATAAATTGGCTGACAAGAATGGCGCTAACTCAATTACTAATACTTGGAGCTTACTTTCTTTACGAAAATACGCGGGGAGTCTGTTTTTGGAGTATCTTGGATTGTGGAGCTGGTCTAAACAGCCTGAAGTCGTAAAGTCCTTGATTCAAAAGCTAGGTCGATATGACAAAGACTTAGTTCGATATGAACTTCCCAATGAGAAGGTTTATTCTGACAAAGAGGCACAAGTGCTTATAGACGACTTAGTCCTCCATTTTTTCGATATCGACATGTCGGAGTCCTTAACGGCGGACCGATCTAGGAAGTTATATCAAAAAATTCGTGCGAGTTCGACTAAGAGGAACTTTTTGATAGATCTAGGTTCTGATTTTGAACTCCTTAAATCTGATGAAGCTAGAAATAGCTTCGCCCAGTTACTCGAAGAAAGTGGTAGGCTGGCATTTATTCGTCAAGGAGACCTCATTGAGGTATTTCCTTCAGGGTCTAAAATGAAGTTAGTTATTGAAAATAGTGATGTTCAGTATCATATTTACGACTCCTGTGAGTGGCCTTCGACCGAAGGATTAAATAGGATAAACATCCAGGGTGAATTTTTTGTGTGGGTCAAACAGTGTACAACAGATCAATTTGTCGAATTTAGGGCCTTTAGAACCAATGATATTCTATTCAGTTTTTCGAAGAGAAACCCGCGCCTCGATTTCCTACTTTTCGATTCGAAACTATTGAATCAAGCTCTTGTAGCCAATAAAAAACCCTTGTTTTTAAAGTTCTTCCTTAAAGTTGATTCGATGGCCGTCTCACCCTTGGACATAAAACTAGGATTTAAAAGTCTTGTGTGGTACCCGAGTCTAAGCTTCTTTTATAGTAATAATCCTGGGACGGCAGTCCGAGGTGTGCGTAACGGGAGCGCACCTGCGCTCCCAAGTTTTCAAAAAAAGTAAAACCACTAGTCCAGAGATTTGGGTTTGTTTTCTTCATCGACAAAAACTAATTGAGGTTTGTGTACTGAGGCCTCACTGTCGGTCATTTGTGCATATGAAGCAATGATCACCAGGTCTCCAGAGTGAGCATGACGAGCAGCTGCTCCATTGAGACAGATTTCGCCCTTGTCTCCATAGATCACATAGGTAGAAAAGCGAGCACCATTATTACAATTGTAAATTTCTACTCGTTCGTAGGGCCGGAGGTGAGCGATATCACAGAGCGATCGATCGATACTAATAGACCCTTCATAGTTGAGGTTAGCATCTGTTACAGTAGCACGGTGAATTTTAGATTTTAAAAGTGAAATAGTCATATTTTCCTCAATTCGATTAACAGTTCAATTCAAGGGCTCGTTTGAGGCCAAGTAAAATTAAGTCAGGTTCATGAACATGAAACAGTGACTCTTTAAAAAATAGATTAGACATGCCTCCCGTACCAATGACGAGAACGTCAGAGTTTGGAAAGACTTCTTTAGTAATTTTATCCACAAAATATGAGATCATCCCAATTTGTCCGAAATAAAGTCCAGACTGAATGCTCTCTACTGTTGTTCGTCCCACGACCTGTGCCGGTTCTTTGATTTCGACGGGCGGTAATTTTGAAGTATTTGTGTAAAGTGAGGTCATACTCAGTTTTACACCTGGGATGATAATTCCGCCGAGGTAATCCTTATTATAGGATATAGCATCAAATGTTGTTGCCGTTCCGAAGTCGACAATGATTAAGTTCTTTTCAGGAAATTGTTCAATCGCTGCCATAGCATTGGCTATTCGATCTGCGCCTACTTCGGCTGGATTTTTATACTTTATTTTAAGTCCCGTTTTTGTGCCAACATCCACAAAAAATGCCTCTTTTTTAAAATACTTTATACATGCACCTTTTAGGGCGTGGACTACTTCAGGCACAACAGTACAGGCCGAGATTTTTCCAATTTGACTTGGTTCGATCCCTTTTTCTCGCAAAGCTGAAGTTAGAAATATACCAATTTCATCGGAGGACTTACCTTTTACCGAAGACATTCGAAACCGGACGGAAATTTTGCCATCTTTAAAAACACCAGCATAAAGCTGCGTGTTTCCGATATCGATACAAAGAATCATAAAGTCGTCCTTTCTTCTTTAGGTCTAAATGGTGGATCTTCTCTATTGAGAATATAATTAGAGCAGGCTTCAATTGTGTCAAAACTGTGAATGAGTTTGAGTTGTCGGTCAAAAAGGTTGAAAGTGTGTTTGCGCGCAGCTTTATCAATTTCACAAATATCATTATGAATGACGAATTCCACAGAAGGGTATTGAAAGAGTTTTTCAATAGATTTCAACTTTTCTTCTGAATCTGCATTCGCAGTCAGTTTGAAAGCGATTATCTTGGTTCTTTTAGGCTTTACTTGCTCTATTATTTCAATGAGTTTTTTTCGAGGAACAAGTTTAATATGTAGGTCATCTTGCGAAGAAATCTTTCCTTTTACACGAGTATCGTCTGGTAATTCAAAATCAGAGATCGCAGCAGCCATAAAAATATAATCGTAGTTACTTCTTACTTCATCGAGGACTATTTTGTAGAGTTCATTGGAAGTTTTAAATCTCTTAACACTTTCCAGAAATCCGCTATCTCTGCTTGTAACCAATTGAACATCGCTTCCCCGTCGATAAAGGTGGTTCGCAAGAGCCAAGCCCGTTTGCCCTGTACTTGTATTTGTTAAATTTCTAACCTGGTCAATTGGGTCAGAAGTTCCTCCAGCAGTAACTAATATTTTCTTTACCGGATTCTTTCCTTTTCCAAGAGCTCTTTCGATAATGAGTTTCATTTTTTCGACAGGGAGAAGTCTTCCACTTCCGGATTCTTGGCAGGCCAATAATCCACTGTCAGTTTTTTCAACTTGAATGCCATAGTCGTTTAACAGCTTTAAGGATCTTTGCGTGGTAGGATGTTCGAGCATGGCCCAATTCATGGCAGGGAATACAATATAAGGTTTTTCAAAATCATGTGCGAGGTAAGAGTCACCTAACAGGTCTGAAGAAACTCCTGTTGCCATTTGATTAATTCGCGCAGCCGTAGCGGGGCAGAGAACCACAATGTCTGCCCATCGATTGAGGTCAATATGATCAATTCCCTGACTATTGGGAAATTGCTCTGAGTAAACTTGATTTCCAGTAATTCCTTGCCAAGTGTTGGCCCCAACAAAATTAAGGGAATTCTTAGAAGCCATTACTTTGATATTGTGTCCGTCTTTGGCGAGGCTCGAAACAAGTTCAGCAGCTTTGAATCCTGCAATTGAGCCAGATACTTTAAACAGAATATTAGAGGCTAACGTTGTCAATGAGTCTTACCCCCTCCAAAAAAACTGCGGCGAAACGTCTATTTTCAAAGTCTTCGACATATTGCACTTCAAATCCCTCGCCTAATAGGTTTTGTATTACCTCTTTGGCGCTACTATTATTTCGAACAGACTCGTTAAGATGAAAATAAAGTCGTGCCGCTTTAGTCAGTCCATTCGTGCTGAGTCTTTGATTCCGAGAACTCATAGCTAATCCAGATTCTTCTCTGATAATTCCTACAGGAACTATCTCTGTGTTTAGAAAAAAAGCTTCCACCATGTCTTTTATTAATAGGTATTGTTGGTAATCTTTTTCGCCAAAATAGGCTCGATCTGCTTGGCTTAAATTCAGTAATTTGAGAACAACAGAAAGTACCCCATCGAAGTGGCCAATTCTGTATTGCCCGCATAGTTTTTTACTCAATTGGCTCTCAGTAACTCTAAAATTGTAATCCCTAGGGTACATTGCTGAAGGATAGGGAGCAAAAACGCAATCGATATCGAAACTTTCAAGTTTTTTTAGATCATCGTCAAAGTGATCTGGATATTCGTTGAGATCCTTTTGATCATCGAATTGTGTTGGATTTACGAATATACTCACGGCGCAGAGGTCATTTTCTCGGCGCGCCCTTTTGACAAGTTCTAAGTGCCCCTTGTGAAGCGCTCCCATTGTGGGTACAAATCCAATGCTAAAACCTTTTTCTTTGTACTGTAGGCAATAGCTTCTGTATTCAATGGGGTCCGCTATTACTACTGCCATAAGTAGCTCTCTCCTTTGGATGGAAAGTTCGAAGACTTAATATCCCGATCGAAGTGATTAATTTGTTTAATCCAATCTTCTTTCACACTTGAATAGCTTCTTACAAAACGTGGTGATAGCTCGGTTTGTGCTCCAAGCATATCTTGAAGCACTAGTACTTGTCCGTCGCAGAATGGGCCGGCACCAATTCCTATCGTGGGGATCGAAATATCTACGCTGATTTCTTTTGCCAATAGGGTGGGGATGCACTCAAGAACCACGGCAAAACATCCCAAATCCATTGCTAAGCGGGCTTCACCTTTAATGAATTCGGCAGAGGAATTATCTTTGCCCTGAATACGGTAACCCCCAGTTAAATTTACACTTTGTGGAAGTAAACCGATATGACCCATAATAGGAACACCTGATTTTATGGATTGTCTTATAACATCTTGATTGGCTTCGATCCCTTCAATTTTTAAAGCCTTCGCACCCGATCGAGTGAGTGTCTCTACAGCTTCCATGGCAGGCGTTATTCCCTTGTGAATACTCATGAATGGCAGATCGGTGACAATAAACTTGTTGCTCGCTTTTCGATGAACGGCCTTTGTATGAAGAGCCATCATTTCAATATCGGCATGAATAGTTGAGTCGTGGCCATGGGCAATCATCGCTACACTGTCGCCGACGAGAAGACAATCAATATCAGTCTGGCTAAGGATAGATGCGCTCCAAGCATCATAGCAGGTGAGCATAGAAATTTTCTTGTTCTGTTGTTTGTATTTTTGGAAGTCGGTAATGCTTTTCATTTATAGATCCAAGCTCGAATAATTTTCGGCAAAACTTTTATAGATGGGTAAGAACGCATCATTTTCTAAAGATTGAATATGCTTTTTGATAACTTCGATGTCTCCACGAGCCATCGGGCCCGTTAAAGCTGTATTCGGCTTCTGCACAAGGTTTTCAAAAGTTTTAGTGAGTAGAGCGTGGGCAGCCTCTTTTGGTAACCCAAGGTCTCTTTCAAACGTATTAAACAACTTTATCCACATCATCTGCGAAAAATTGGCAGCCATGCTACAAACGGCGTGATACTTAGCTTTGTTGTGAGCAGGCAAAAAATATTGAGGATTTTTAAGTTGTGGAAAAAGCTGGGGGGATTCTGAAAAGTTGTGGCTCACTATGAATGGAATCGACTCATAAAACTCTTTGGAATAAAGCTCAGCTCCGAAAGTGCACAAGGGGTGGCAAGAAATCAACGAGTCTGCGTGAATAGCTCCAGACATGTGAATAAAGAGTTGATCTTTGCCTTTTTGCAAACGACTCGCGAGCCCTTCGATGGCATCATCCGAAATAAGAAAAAGTAATTTTTGATAACGATTTGAAATAGATTCGAGAGAGTGCTCGGCACTGCGATCCCATCGATGAAATGGAATAGCGCAGAGATTCATATAGTGAGCTATATGACGGGCCAAGCGGCCACGGCCAATAATTAAGTATTCAGTTCGCGGTACCTGTCCCACGGATCAAGTCCTCCATTGTTCAAAGGAAAATGCTACAACGCGTAAATTTACCTTAAGAACAAGTAGGTCTTACCCCTAAAACGGTAAAATGAAAAGTAGATAACACGGCTTGACTTTTTTTCCGGTCCGAAGAAGATGGTCGCCATGAAATGGTGGTATTGGTTAATTTTAAGCACAGTTCTTTCTTCTCTCCTTTTTTTGACGATTCGCTTTGGAATGGGTCCAAAACCCGTTCGCTTGATGGGACCCACGGAATTTGAAAAATCAGAACAAATAGGTGCAGTTCTTTATCGGCGATTATTTGCCGATTTAAAAAAAGCACCACTTGTTGTCTTTGGCGTCGATCCAGTTCAGGTCAATCATCGTGAAATCCCCAATGGCTTCTTGAAGACCGCTCAGGCTGAGGGACTGACTTTTGATCACATCATTGTCGATAGTACTTTGGGCTTCAATCCATTCTCGAATGGGCAAGTCCTCGATTTACAGCGGAATACCAAAGCGCTCCTTAGTTTGTTGGAGCAGGCTAATCTTAAAAAGCATAGGGTTTTGCTTCTCACGCTTAATAACTATTCGAGCACGATTCCTGAAAAAAGTATGACTCAGTATATTTTAGAGAAAATGAAGTTAAATACTTTATCTTTTTCAGTCTTTAACTTTGCTCTAAAGCACGATCAAGAGGAACTCATATCACCCAGTTGTGAAACCCAAGGGGCAACCGCTAGTGGCTCGGGTCGAATTGGCTGCTTTCTTTTAAAGAAATCGCGAAGCATTTACCGGAAAAAGCACTACGAGAAAAAGGGAATTGTAGCCGCCGCCGATCAGGTAGCCAAGGGAGACTTTCTCATTTATATCTCCCTTCCCAAGAATTAAGTTTCTTCGTCAAGTACTAGTGACAGAGCAAGTTCGTGTGCCAGAGGTCTTCTTTTAGCTCTAAAGTAAGTTCTTGGAGAGAGCGAAAGGAGATCCGCTAAATTAGGCATGTATATGTCTGCAAATCGATCAACCTGATGGGCGAAATAACTTTCTTCGTTACCCGCGCGCATGACCTCGCCCCAGTGGTGATTAAAAATAGAAGCCTGTTGCTTGATGAGTGGACTGATTTTCTTGTCGAGTTCACTAATTTGACTCTGGAGTGCCTCTATTTTTTCATCCTTGGAGTTGTCTGAGTCTTCGATTTTTTTAGAAATAAGATCAACAAGTTCAAATTCTAATGGCTCTTTATCCTCCATCAAGGCACGAATTTGATCTTGAAGGGGTTTTGCGTGTTCCATTTTTTTAAGTTCATCATCCAGTTCTTCAACAACTAAGGCAGTTCTCCAGTTACAGTCCTTCTTTAAGCGAACAATATCGCCATAGATATGGTCACCTACATAAAGAATGTCTTCACCCTTGAGTTCTAAATCAGCTTCAAAAACATCGGCGCACCCACCTTGGTAAATGCCAGCCGTGAGCTTCTCTTCCATATTAGTCATTGAACCATCTTTAGGGTCGACTTTGAGAAATCGTAAGTTATCAAAGAAGAAACGAGGTTTCTGTGAAAATGTTATAACGATAAAAAAGAGGTCCATCCACGATTTATGATCTTTTAGGAAAGGTGAAACAGCGTAGTCGAGAAGAAGTTTAGTATAGTGAAAGTCGGAATTTGTGACGATGAATATTTTTTTATCATGACGAACAAATCGTTCTAAACCTTCCACTACTTTTTCGTTCTTCAAAATATATTTGTCTAGGTTTTTAGCGACGACATTTTTGATAGAGCCGTCACGGTGGGACTCATCGAGAACATCGACAACGTCATTGAACATCGTTTTG
>JAUHWN010000100.1 GCA_030424665.1 Bdellovibrionia bacterium
ATACAACTCAATGCCCGGGAGGACTCGGTGCAGTTCGTGAATTCTGTGAGCTCATCATTCAGTATGGTGCCTATGCTCAAGGGGCAGGCAGGGGGCTTTCGTGACTTTAAGACTAAGCAATTTCAGTAAACTATTAACTATAGTGTTGTTAACAGCGACCCATTGGGCCTCGGCTAAAGTCTACTTACCTAAAGAGGAACTTTCAAAAGAGAGTGTTCTTCCGGTTTTTGATGGCGCCCCGGTTGTGAAAGATCGAATCGTTAATCTCAAAGATTCTTTTGAGTTCGGAATTTTCTCTGGATTTAACCTTAACGAACCTTTCTACTCACCGCTTAGCTTTGGTGGGACGATTTCGTATTCATTTACTGAATCAAGTGCGCTCAACCTCTGGGGTAGTTTTTTTATGGAGGGGCAGTCGACCTATGCAGAGGATCTCGATCAGTTCTTCGCTATTAACTTGGCGCAAGCCCCAGTGCCAGAATATATTCTAACTGCCAATTACCAGTTTACGACTCACTACGGAAAAATGAGTGTGACGAAAGACTTGGTGATGCAACTCAGTCTCTACTTTTTTGCAGGTGGAGGTCTTTTTAGTTACACGGGTAGCACACTACCTGTGGTCAATGCCGGCTTAGGGCAAAAGTTCTACCTTACTTCTAAGTTTGCTATTCGCTTTGATTTACGGGGGCTCTTATACCAAGGTCCAAACGTTTTGGATGAAAAAGTCCCATCTTCTTTAGAAAATGCTACTGAGAGACTTCCAGCAGACGCCTTTAATGAAAAAATATTTTTCGAAACATTATTAAGCGTCGGACTCGTTTTTCAGCTCTAACTTTTGGCCATACTCCCAAATTTTTTCTTAGGATCTGAAAGTCTAGATTGATTAGTAAACCTACAAGTTTCCTAATCTTTTCTGTATCTTAGAGTAAAGTAGGAGTTCTGTCTTGAGCTATATTTATTTGGTAACAATTAAAAAAACTCGATTCATTTTGTTACTGCTAACAATATTCTTAGTAGTTTTTTCTCATTCTAAATCAGTTCATGCTCAAGCAGAAGATGAAGTATCAGATGATATCGAAGCCCTGTTCAATCAAGAAGCGAAACGTAACGAATCAGACCGAAGAAAAAAAGAAAGTAGTCGTACACAAGGTAAGGCTAATCAAGAAAAAATAAAAGACCTTGGTGGACTTGTGCGTCTTGCTCCATTTAATGATGTGGCGATTATTCAAAAAAGGTTTTTACCAAAGACTGGAAGATTCGAGTTTTTTGGTGGAGGATCAACAAATCTAAACGATGCTTTCTTTTTCAACATTGGATTGGTCGGACGTGCTGGATATTACATTACAGAAAAGTGGAGTCTTGAAGGAATTCTCATGTACCTGGGAACAGAAAAACGGTCCGTTACAGAGGATTTGAAGGTACAAAAGGGTGTTTTAACTGACAGTCTTATTACTCCAGAAATGTTCTATGGAGTTGATGTAAAGTGGTCTCCCATCTATGGAAAATATAGCTTTCTCGATGAAAAAATCATTCCTTTTGATCTCTATTTTTCAGCGGGATTAGGAATCACAGAAACGAACCAAGAAGGTCAGTCGCCGATGACGATACATCTTGGTACTGGGCAAATTTTCGCGATCTCTAAGTCTTTTGCCTTACGCTGGGATTTCAGTTGGAATTTTTACACAACGAAATCTTCAGTTTCAGGAAAAGACGAGTTAACGGACAACTTGTTTATAACGATTGGCGCGAGCTTCTTCTTTCCGGAGGCGAAGTACCGATGAGACTATTATACGCATTTCTTATTCTATCTTTTTTGGTCATACCGAATGAAGGATATTCGGTTCAAGATCTTGAGCTGAATGATATCGTTAAGTCTGCTGAAGATTCATCGGTCTACGTGTCGAGGCGACGACGACGACGAAGTTCCTCGATGAATCGTACTAATGCTGCTCTTTTAAAGAGGGCTGCGAGCTTGGCAGATGCCGGTCAATATGATGAGGCCTCTAAGCTCTACTATAGGATGTCGAAGAGTAGGGCCTTTCGCTCAAAATATACTGAGATCAAGTATATCCTCGGACAACTCACTCTGCAGATGAAGCTCTACCAGGTTTCTGCGTTTTTCTTTTACGACGTTATAAAAAGAGAAGCTCGACGTTCTGGAACAAGTAGAAAGTACATTCGCAAGGCTCTCGAAAAATTGTCTTTAATAACTAATATATTAGACAACGATGTTCTTCTGAAGTTTGCGATATCGAAAATTGAGGTGAGAGATTTCCCTCGTGTTCAGAAAGATCTATTTTACTTTCGATTGGGTGAGGTCCAACTAAAGGCTGGTAAGTTTGCAGATGCGGCTAAAATTTTTGGTCGTGTGCGATCAACGAGTTCATTCTTTCCAATTGCGAAGTATCGACAAGGGCTAGCCTATGCCGAAATGAATCGGGCGGAGCGCGCAATTTCTGCATTTGAAGATCTTGAACAGCATAGTGCTGGAGATGGTGTTACGGACCCAAATCGCGTGAATGCGGTTCTGGGTCAGGCACGAGTTTTCTATCAAAAAAAGGACTTCGCTCGGGCAATTGAGCTGTACCGAGAAATTCCAAGAGATACGGTTCAGTGGCATGATAGTCTCTTTGAAAGAAGCTGGGCAATGCTTCAAAGTGGACAATTTAGGTCAGCTTTGAGTAACTTTCACACTCTTCATTCCTCTTACTACGAAGATTACTATTTACCCGAATCACTGGTTTTACGAGGAATTGTATACCTTTACATCTGTAAATGGGATGAAATGGCGAAGGTTCTCAACATTTTTAACAGAATTTACAATCCTGTTCGCCGACGAGTGATAGATTATGTGCGAGACAACGACTCATCCGAAGCATACCTCCGAGAACTCGCTCGCATTAAAATCGACTTTGATAATCGCAAGAAAGGCATAAAAAGTCAGAAGTCTCGACTTCCCTATATTATTGGAAGGGAAGTTTTACGAGATGGAGATATTATTCAGAGTATTAATTACTTGAATAAAATTGGAGACGAACTGGAGCTTGTTGCGGGACTTCCTCAATCGTGGCGTCGATCGGGAATTGGACAATTTGCAATTAAAGCTCTGCAACGTCGTCAGGTGTCTACTCAAAGTATTACGGGAAGACTCGTAAAAAGAAGGCTCAGTGAAATTCGTTCTGAGCTCCGCGACCTGAGCGAACAGAACGACTTTTTGCGACTTGAGCAAGTGAGTGGTCAAAAAGAATTAGTAAAGAAGCAAATCGCTGGAAGAGGTCTACCTGACAAGAAGGTAGATGAAGATTCTGACAGAGATTTTTACGTAGATAATGGATACGAGTATTGGCCGTTTGAGGGCGAATACTGGCTCGATGAATTGGGGAACTATCATTATGTTGGCCTTGGATCTTGTAGGCAGTAGTATCTCTCGACTATCGAGAATACTATTATTAATAGCCCTCGGGCTCCTCATCAACTTAGATCAAGTTGATGCTCAGTCGCGTCGATCTAAAGGGACCTCTTTAAAATTTTCTCGTTCTCGCACCGCTTTACCAAAAGCCATTTTGAAGCAGAAAAAGGTGAAAGCTAAGAACATGAAGCTGGTAAAGCCGCCACGCTCTAGTGTTTTTTACGATCGAAACGACAATACTCTTCAAGCTCAGTACGAGCGACTTCTCGATAAGGAAATTGCCAATTATTATAAACTTTCTCAGTCCTACCGCCGAAGTAAAAGTCGAGGAGAAATTTGGCTAAGACTCGCTGAGCGCTATGTCGAAAAAGCAAGGATTCTTGAGTTTCGAGAGCAGGAGAAGTTTGAAAAAGCTCAGTTAGCATACGAAAAGGGCAAGACGAAACGTCGACCCCGTTTGAATCTCAAAGAGGCAAAAAACTATCACTTAAGAGCAATTCGCCTCTACGAATGGTTCGTTCGAGATTTTCCAAGGGACCCCAAAGTTGATCAGGCCCTTTTCTTTCTCGGGTACAATTACTTTGAAGTAGGCCAGTCCCGCAAAGGTGAAAAGTATTATCAGTTGTTAACAACTAAATACCCACGAAGTGCTTACGTGAGTGAATCTCATTTTGCACTTGGTGAATATTATTTCGAAAACGATAAGTGGCGACCGGCTCTTGTCCAATTTAATAAAGTCATAAAGAGAAAGCGAGCAAGACTTTATAGTTTCGCACTCTACAAGGCAGCATGGTGTCTTTACAGAATGGGACGAGTCGAAACAGCAATAAAGACGCTTGAAAAAGTGATTCGAGTTGGCCGAAAAAGTGCTACAGAACAGGCCGTTGCTGGAACTCGTGCCGTTAATAAAATTCGGCTTGTGAGTGAGGCGCTCAAGGACTATGTTCCTTTTTACGCTGAAGCTAAAGCCTCTTCTGAATTGTATAAAAGAGCAGAGAGAGATTTTACAAAAGTTGCTAGAAAGCCGAGCCTAGTTACCAAAATGCTTGAAGGTTTAGCTTATATTTATGCGGATAGTGGAAACCGGCCTGGCGCTCGTTATCTATTTCAGCGTTTGATCGATAAAAATCCAATGGGCGAGAAATCAGCTGACTACAAGTATCAAATTGTTCAAATATATTCGAATTCAAATAATGAAGACCAATATAAAAATCAACTCTATGACTGGATCAATGAATTTGGTCCGAAGAGTGAATGGGCTAAAAAGAATTCTGGAAACAAGCAGTTGATTCAAGACACTTATAATCTTCAAGAGTCCACTTTACGTAATAAGACTCTTCAATTGCACCAAACAGCACAAAATTCGCGAGCTAAGTTTTCACAGCAATTAGCTTCGAGAAGTTATGAAATCTACTTGAACTTCTTTGAGAAATCTAAGTATTACCCTCAAATGAGGTTTTTCTTCGCTGAACTTCTTTTTGATCAAGGACAGTACGCCAAAGCTTCGAATCAGTATCAATGGTACTTTAGTAATAATGATAAGAAATCAGAGTTCTACCAAGCTTCTGTCATAAACAATGTTCTAGCGTTAGAAAAGCAACTTCCTACGGCAGCCCAAATCGACGAAAAGCGAAAGCAACTCGGTAAGAAGACTGATAAATTTGAAATGGATGCCAATTCTAAAGCCTTTATTGAGGCGGCTAAGAAATACTCTAGAGAGTTTCCTGACGGTGACAAGGTTCCTGAGGTGCTAAGACGCGTGGGAGTTCTCTATTACGCATACAACCATTTTGATGAAGCTCTAGTTATTTTCGGAGAGCTGGTAAAAAGATATCCTAAGAGCAAAGATACGATGATTGCAGCTGAATTAACTCTCGATATCTACAAGTTAAAAGATGATATTCCCGGATTTCAGAAAACGGCCAAAGATTTACTCGCTGTACCCTCGATCGCGAATTCAAAAGTTGGATCGGATATCCAAGCAAACTTGAGCCAAGCAGCTCTTTTGATTGCCGATAATCTATCTAAAGGAAAGAAGTATAAGGCGAGCGCTGAGAACTTCGAAAAGTTTGTCAAAGAAAACCCAAAAAATCCGAGCTCAATCGATGCCATTTATAACTCGGCTTTGAATTATCAAAAAGCGGGCGATACGCCTAACGCCATTCGTATGTACTCCAGATTTGCACAGGTGCGAACAAGTAACAAAAAAACTCTCGCCCTACAAAAGGAAGCTAGAAGTAACTTAGCCGACTTGTTCAGAAACTCAGGTCTATTAGCAAAAGCTGCGCGACAATACGAAGTGGTTGCGAAAAATGAAAGCAACAAAGTTAAGAAGAAACTGGCGTTGAATAATGCGGCACTGATTTACAACTCATTGAATGACTTTGGTAATGCTAAACGGGTTTACGGTGAATATAAGAACTATATCTCGAAGAATGAAGCAAAGGATATTGAATATCAGTTTGCTGAAATGGAGTATCGTCGAAATAACTTGAATTCAGCAATGCGCTATTATGAACGCTATGTAGCAAATAGTCCACCGGATGCCTTTAAGTTAATGAAGTCCGTTTACCGAGTTGCCGACATTTCTCAAAGAACGGGAAAAGTTTCTAAAGCTGCAAAATGGTACGAGAAGACCCGCGGAACTTTTGAATACTTCAAAAAGCGCGGGAACCCAGTGGGAGTCAAGTTTGCTGCCGAGGCACGATTTATCCTGGCACTCTCTAAGCTCTCTGACATGCGAAAAGTAAAAATCGGGAACACCGACAAGTCCATTCAGGCTGCCTTTTTGAAGCTGGACCAGTTGGCCAATCAATTGGACGAGAGAATGAAGGGTGTTATTGCCTATAATTATGGCCCCTTTATCGTTGCCGCACTCACTTCATCCGCTCAGGCTCGAGAGATTATAGCTCTGCGCTGGGCTAAAGCTCCAGTACCGAAAGGTTATAATGCTCCTGAGCAAAAAGCACAGTTTAAACAATTGTACACGAGTAAAGCTAAAGAAATGCAGAACGTAGCAAGTGATCTTTTTAAGAAAGCCTATGAGCGATCACTAGAACTTGAGGCTTACGGACCGTGGACTGGTATCGCTCAAAGGGGAGCGGCACGCTATAACTCTCAGCAAAAATTTAAGTTAGAAGAGTCTGTTTACGAAGCTGATACTATGAGCTGGGGAGGTTTGAAATGATGAGGATTTTTCTTCTCATTCTAACAGCCCTTTTGATTCAAGCCTGTGCCTCTAGTTCAGATAAGCCTTCATCTTCTTCAGAAAGTGAGCAAAAAACTGAAGCGGCCACAACCGGCGAAGAAAAATCGAAGTCTGAGCCCGAAGAAGAGAAGTATAAAGTAGACCCAAAAGATCAGGTCTCTAAGGATGTTGATGAGGTCGACCCTAAATACAGTCAGCTAGTTCGAGCTATTAAATCGAACTCCTTAGAATCGGTGAAGCGCGAAGCTCAAAATATTCTCGGCTCCAATCCAAAAGACGGTCTCGCCATGAATGCCCTGGGCACCTACCACATGCAAAAAGGAGCTTGGGTAGCCGCTCAATATTTCTACGACCTTGCTCTTAAAATGAATCCTAAATTTGTAGGTGTGCTTAATAATAAAGCACTGATTGAGCTGCAGGAGGGGAATCTTTCTGCGGGATTAACACTACTCAAGCAGGCCTATAGAATCGATAGTGATAATTTCTATGTTTGTCTCAATTTGGGAAGTGTTTATGTATTTTACAGTGACTTCCTTAAGGCCCTGCCATTACTGGAAAATGCCTATAAGAAACGTAAAACAAGTGTAAAGGCAGCTGCGAATTATGCTGTAGCTCTTCGTGGGGCAGGTAAACTGAAAGAAGCAAAAGATATAATTGTTTCAGCTTTGTCAAAAAATAATAAGTCGGCCAATCTTTTACTCAATTACGCCATCCTCCTTATTGAAGAACTAGGAGAATATCAAGAAGGCCTAACTGTTATCAATCGTCTTGAACTTCTGGGTGTAGCTTCTAATGACCAAAAGAAGAAGATTATTGAATTAAAAAGAGTAGCCCAGAAGAAAGAAAAGAAGTAGGTGGGTCAAATGAAGCCTTTAAAACTCAATTTTTTAATAGCCCAAGTATTTTTTCTTTGTGTATCATTAATAGGTGTTTCTGCATGGGCACAAGAAGATGGTGAGTCCGACGAGTCCAAAAGAAACATAATAAATTTTGAAGATCAATTAGTTGAAGGTAAGACAAAAAAGCCTGAGTTAGTTATTTTGCTCCAGCAGAAACAATTTAACTACGAACGATTGATTCGATTAAGAAACAATTTTCTCCCTGAATTGAGAAAGACAGCACAAGAGATTCAGCGAAAGGGAAGTGGAGATTGAGCCGACCAATTGTTCTGCGCATATATAAATCGGGACAGCTTGTATCAGTAAAGCAGTTTACTGAAGAACAAATTGTTATTGGTCGCCCAGAAGCTGATGTTCAGTTGTCACTTGAAGAAGGCGTCTCGCCGATTCATGCCGCAATCGAAAAGCGGGATCAAAGCTATTTTATTTTTGACCTTGGATCCGAGTCGGGAACTTTTCGCAACGGAGCTCCAATTCTCGATGAAAAGTTAGAGCATGGTGATGTCGTAAAGATAGGTTCTTATACCTTGGAATTTTACGAGGGAGTTCCGAAGCCAAAAATGGCCCCACCGAAAACGGGTGGAACAAACCCAGCTATTCAATTGCCGTCTTCGATGCCCGCTTCTTCAGAAGAACCCTATCCTGGAAATGATGACACAAACCCAAGTATAAATGCTGGGATTCAAGTTGAAAAAGATGTACCGCTCGACAATGAACCAACGCGTACAGTTAACTTGAGTTCAATTGAAGCCCCCTCTGACGAGGTCATCACAGCGCAAGATGCATTAAAAGATTTAGTGGATCCACGATCAAAATTGAGTGCACAGCAGAGTATTCAGCGGGCTAAGGCTTACAAGAGCCATCAAAAAAGTGAGCCCACTTACGCTCCTCCGAGCAGCTATAATAATGTCAAAGAGTTTGTTAAGCCTTCAAAGGGAACGGTTGTTGAGGTTCTAGTTGCATGGAAAGAACGAATCATTAGCACCAGTCATTTTTCAGAAAAGAAAACTGTAACTGTTGGCCCTCAAACTAACGCTGATATTCACTTTCCATTGATTAATAGAAAGTTTGCACTCCTAAAAATAGATTCAATGGCCATCATCAATGTGCCAGAAAATATCAATGGCGAGCTCATAAAAGGGAATACATCGACTTTTTTTGATGAGTTGATTCGTCAAAACCGCCTGAATAAGAAGGGCAAAAACTATATCATCAATCTTGAACAAGGTGAGATGGTTAAGATTAATCTCACGGATGATATTTCAATAATTGTGCGCTATGTATCGCACACGCCTAGACCAATGGCGGCCCCATTCTTTGACCTTACTGGATCAGAGTTTTTAGCTGTCGTTCTTTCGGTTATTTTATCTGTAGTAATTGCTCTTTATAATTTCTTGTATACACCGGGTGAAGGACTTAATAAGGATGACGAACCTCCGGTCATTCGCACGGCCTTGATCATCACTGACCAAGTTAAGAGACCGAAGCCAACGCCAGCACCTAAAATCGATTTTCAAAATACACCACCTAAAGCGACGCCAACGCCAGTTCCGAAGTTGGCAGAAACAAAAGCTACTCCGATACCAAAGGCAAATAAAAGGGCTATCAAAAAAGCGGAGTCACCGAAGCCAGCGGCAAAACGAAGGTCGGGTCGATCAGCGAGAAGTTTTAATCGCAAGAAAAACCCCGGAGTCACCTCGATTAAAAAAGGTGGAGCAAAGAAGACAGGGCCCAAAAAGGGTGCTCAGGCAAAAAGTCAGACAAAAGATGTTACGAAGTCAGGTATTTTTAGTGTTTTCGGCGGCGGTGGTCGTAAGAAGAACATTGATAAGGCCTATACTGGTGCAGGTGAACTCGCCGGATTTGCAGATAAGGCAACGGGAAGTGCTGGGCAGAATGAAGATAGAGCTGGTGAAGAATTAGGCACTCGATTCAAGGATACTGGGTCTGGTGGAAGAGGTCAGTCAAATATTGGTATTTCAGGGGTTCAGACAAAAGGGCGAGCTGGGGGCCGAGCAAATTTTGGTGATAGTGGATTAGGCACTGGCGGACGAAAGTCGGTAAAAATTGTTCCAGGTGGTGAAGAAGAAGAATTTCGTGGGACAATAGACAGAGAAGCAATACGAAGAGTGGTGTTGAACAATAGTCGTTCCATTAAACTTTGTTATGAGAGAGAATTAAATAGAAACCCGAGTTTGTTTGGTAAATTAGTTCTCGAGTGGGATATTGGGGAGCAGGGTAGAGTCCTAAGGGCAAAGCCGAGACCAGATAAATCGACAATTGCTGATTCAAAGGATCTTGCTAAGTGTGTGATCAGCAATTTGAAGACGTGGAGATTTCCAGAACCACCAAGGAATGAGGTAGTTACAATTGTTTATCCATTCCTATTTACATCGCGATAGACACAAGGAGGAGTTGTGGAACCAGATGTAGCCCAAGCGGCCGCAGCAGCAGAAGAGATGAACTTTGTAATGACCGCCTTTGCAGAAGGTGGAGTGGTCATGTTCTTCATCGCCGCCATCGGTATTTTAACGATACTGTTGGTACTCGAACGATTTCTTACTTTAAAGTCTATGTCGATCGATAAGCATGATTTTAATGAACATCTATTTGGAATGATTTTAAGAGGCGATGTTCAGCAATCAATCGCATTTTGTGATTCAAAGCCAGCACCATTAACGAACACTTTGAAGGCTGGCCTTGTTCAAGTGATGAACAATCGACCCGATGAAGAAGTTCAGGTAGCCATGGATGCGTCGGTTCTTAGAGAATCTCCCAGAGTCGAAGGTTGGACGGGATTTCTCGCCGTATTCGGTAACCTAGCAACGTTAACAGGGTTGACGGGAACAATTATTGGTATGATTACTTCCTTTAAAGGGGTGTCAGCCGCTGATGATGCTGAAAAGGCCCAGAAGTTATCACAGGGTATTTCGGAAGCACTCAATTGTACGGCCTTTGGACTGATCGTTGCCCTTATCGCCATTTTATTCTTTGGATATTTTCAGATTCGTGTTTCTCGATTGATCAACGATATGCAAGAGAGCAGCATGAGCATGATGAATTTAGTAACCGCAAATAGAGATAAACTAAAGTTAGGATAAACCTTTGGCAAGTTTTGACACCGGCAGTGGTGGATCTAGAAATCCGAACTTTGAATTGAACCTTGTTCCATTTATCGACTTGATGAGTGTTTTGATTACTTTTCTACTCATAACTGCGGTCTGGACTCAGGTTTCGATGATCCAAATTGGAAGTTCCCTCTACGGTAAGCAAACGAGTGAAGAGCCAGTCGAACCTCCTCCTTTGGCTGACCTTCCGTTTCGTCTTGATGTCAAAAATGCTGGCTATCGAATTATAATCGGAAAAGAGACTCTCGAAGTGCCGAAGCAAGCTGGAATATTTGACGATGAGACTTTGTTAGCTCGGCTTCAACAAATCAAAGAAAAATACCCCGAAAAACTCGATGCAGTGATCACAATGGAAGATGATATTTTTTATGAAAAATTAATCAATGGCATGGATCTTTTGATTCAGGCCGGATTTCCGAGTATTTCAGTTGCAACAGGTGGGGCCCAGTAATGGCTATTTTCGTACCAGGAATTAGAGATCGACATAATCGGCCCAAGAATAATACAGCACGAACTATTGTTGCCCACCTTTCATTGACTGCGATGGTCGACATGTTTACGGTTCTCGTGGTTTTTCTTCTCCAGAACTACAACACCGATGAAATTCAGATTACGCAAAAAGTAGCCCTTCCAGAAGCTCAGGCGACCAAAAAACTACGACCTTCAAATGTAGTTGTCATTACTGATGATCAAGTACTGATTAATGATGAACCCGTTGATTATTTACAGCGAGTTCAAGATCAAGAAGAATGGCTCATTGAAAATCTCTATAATCAGCTGCAAACGGTTATAGAGCTTGAGAAGCGCAAGGTTCAAGAAAATCTCCGTTTAAAAATTCAACAAACGGTGACGAACGAAGATGTCTTTAACGAAGCTTTAAAAGAAAAAGAGATTGAAGTCAGTCGCGTGACCGTACAAGCGAGTAAAAGTTTAGACTTTTTAACTGTTAAAAAAGTTCTTTTTACAGTGACTGAGGCAGGGGCTTCGGAAATAAATTTTGCGGTTGTTGAGCGCCCAGAGGATAAGAATTAAGCGGCTCGCTCAATTCCATTTTTGAACTTCTTAATATAATCGATAATCACAGATTGCGCTTCTGCTGAGGGGTTCTCAAAGACCACTCCAAGCATTCCATCTAGTGCCTTATATCTGATCTCAGCTTGAACCCGAACAATGTCGGTTAGGTCCGGACTCTTAATCTCTAACAAAATAATTTGACCGACTCGAGTATCGAGTTTGACATCTTTTATACCGATTCCGCCTACACTTACAGTAGTTGTTCTTCCGATCGAAAAGACATTGTCCCCCAGAGAAACCTTCACGGTTCCCATAAGGGGAACGCGCTCATTAATTCTTCGAGAGATCCCCAGTAAATCGGTGATTTCTTGCCACAGAAAGACCTTTTTCCATTCAGTGTCGATATTTGATTGTATTAGAATATTGTCGAGAAAAGCCATTTGGTTTCGCAGAATATCGACGACTTCTAATAGTTCAAAGGGACCAAAGGTCTCTCCGTCTTTTTTAAACGTCCACATTTCTCGACTATTTTTTTGTTCGTTTTGCGAGTTAAGGAATCTGGGTAATACTTCTTCGAAGTCGTCTGCAGGGATCCACTCGGTTTGTCCCTTCCACCAGGCAAAGCTATTCTCAGGAACTCCTTGGCTCAGGCGAGACTTCACCTCATCCGTTGTAAACGGACCGAAAACAGTATTTTGAATATAAAGAAACCAGACCTTTTCCACGTTATTTATATCGGTCTTTGTAAAAATGAACTTTACAAGTCTAAAGCTATCATATTACTAAGATTTTTTTAATTGTCTGCAAATGGTCTATAAGAATGTTAAGTCAAGTGTATCAAAATGAGAAAAATGTCTCTGCAACTGTGATGCCTATTTTGCAGAATGTGCTAATCTCATGCCAAAATTGTGGTATACTATTTGTCACGATGTAGTTACGTAGGCTGAAATGGGTCGTAAGAGCTTAATTTTATTACTTTTGCTTTTTGGACTTCTTGTATTTGAGATCATTGTGTTTGCGCCTAAGGAAATTGGACTCGACGGACGCTCTGATTCAAATTTAAACAATAATTCCATTGAAGAAATTGGTGATCAAACCAAAAAGATCGTCCAGGGAATTCATGTTGTCGAGGCTAAAGGCGAGAGTATCGATTGGGAGCTCTGGGCGGATCGTGCTGATCAAACGAGCACTCAAAGCCTTTGGCAGCTAGAAGATGTTAAAAGCAAATTCTACGGAGTCCAAAAAGTTGAGTACACGGTGACTGGAGATTCAGGGCAAGTTTCTGAGGACCAGAAAAAGATGAAAGTCCAAGGTAAGGTCCTTACTCGATCAACCAGTGGTTTTAGCTTTGAATCAGATCAGGTGGTTTACAACTCAGAAGCGAAGCAGTTAGAAAGCCCAGATAATATTAAAATGAAGGGGCCAAAGGATACCAATGGTGACCGCCTCATTTTGACAGGCAGAAATCTTGTTGCGGACCTAAAGACGAACACTATTTTGATTGGTGAAGATGTCAGTGCTCAAAAAGTAGTAAAGAAGGATCAAGTTGTTAAGATCAAGAGTAAAAAGGCCCGATTTAATAACGAAAAAAAAACGGCTCGATTCATCGGTAATGTCGTCATTGATTATGATTCGATGAGAATAACGGGTCCCAAGGCTGAATTTAAATATCGCAAGGGATCAGATGTCATTGAATCGATGGTCGTTGAAGGTGGAGCTCGCGTGACTGATTTAGACAAGTGGGCAACGTCTGATAAGCTGAGTGTTTTTTTTGCTGATGAACGATATGTATTGCAAGGTAAGCCGAGAGTCGTCCAAGACAATGATGAACTTCGAGGCGATAAAATAGTATTTCTCGAAGGTGGAAAGAAGGTGCGAGTTGAAAATGCTCGAGCCAAATTTGAACCTGAAGAAGAATAGATAAGGTTTTTAAATTGAGTGATTTGATTGTAAGTGACATTTCAAAATCTTTTAAAAAGAGACAAGTCGTCAAGAAAGTCTCTATTGAGGTCCATTCGGGGCAAGTCATAGGATTATTGGGTCCTAATGGAGCTGGTAAAACTACGAGTTTCTATATGGTAGTTGGACTCATCAATCCCGATGAGGGAGATATTATTCTTAATGGACAGTCGATTACTGACTTTCCGATGTTTCAGAGAGCTCGAACCGGATTAAGTTATTTGCCGCAAGAAGCATCAATTTTTCGCAAGCTAACTGTTCGAGAAAATATATTGGTTGCCTTGGAGGCCCATGGTGTTGTTGGAGCCTCTAAGATGGAGCGTCTTGATACACTTCTCAATGAATTTAATCTTGGGCACATAAGAGATAGCTACGGCTATGCTCTTTCTGGAGGAGAAAGGCGGAGGGTTGAAATTGCCAGATCTTTGGCTGGAGACCCCAAGTTTCTCCTTTTAGATGAGCCTTTTGCCGGGATAGACCCGATCGCAGTCGGAGACATCCAGCAAATGATACTCGGTCTTAAAGACAAAGGTATAGGTATTCTAATTACAGATCACAACGTAAGAGAAACCTTAGGGATTTGTGATTTTGGATATATATTAAAGGAAGGGCAAGTTCAGGTAAAAGGTACGCCTGAAGAAATTGCCAATTCAGAAACGGCTCGGAAGTTTTACCTCGGTGAAAACTTTCAGTTGAATTAGGAGGTCGAATGGCGATCCAGATGAAACAGAGTATGGAGTTAAGGCAGTCGTTGAGGATGACCCCTCAGCTACAGCAAGCTATTAAGCTCCTGCAACTTTCTCGCTTAGAACTCGAAACCGCGGTAAGAAAAGAACTCGAGGAAAACCCAATTCTTGAAGAAGGGCTTGAGTTACCCAATTCAGAGGCGAGCCAAGAAGCGGACGGGGCCCAAAGCCAAGAGCAGTCGTCAAACGATCAAGACCCACAAAAACAAGATGAATTCGACTGGGAGAACTACGTCGATAATAATTATAAGCCGGCCCAAAGCGGCGGCTCCGGCAATGAAGAAATCATGAATTATGAAAATGTGATTTCTACAACCGAAACTCTTCACGATCACCTCACTTGGCAAGCACAAATGTATGGTTTCAACGAAGAGGAACTCGCATTAGCGAACATACTCATTTCTTATGTGGATGACGATGGGTATTTAAAAGTGGATATCGAGAAAGTAGCCGATGACGAAGGGATTGAAGCTAAAGAACTCGAGGAAATTGTTCCGTTCCTGCAAGAATTCGATCCACCGGGAGTTTGTGCGAGAAATTTGAAGGAATGTCTTCTCGTGCAAGCGAAACACCTTCAAGAGGATACTAATGACCTTGTAACGCTGATTTCAAATCATCTTAAGGACCTTGAAAAGAAAAATTACGAAGGTATCGCCAAAGCGATGAGCGTCGATCTCGAAGATGTCATCGAAATGTGTAAAATTATTTATAGTATGGATCCGAAGCCGGGTCGCGCATTTATGAGCAATGATACTCACTATGTTACTCCCGATGTTTATGTTTATAAAGTTGGCGACGAGTACATGGTTTCATTGAACGAAGATGGGCTTCCACGATTGAGAATTTCAAATTTTTATAAGAATGTTCTTAAGGCTGGTCAGCAAAATAATTCAACTCAGGAGTATATCCAGGAAAAACTTCGTTCCGCAGTTTGGTTGATTAAGTCAATTCACCAAAGACAAAGAACCATTTATAAGGTGACGGAAAGTATAGTTAAACATCAAAAAGACTTTTTTGAAAAAGGTCCCGCCTTTATCAAACCAATGATTTTAAGAGATATTGCCAATGACATCGGAATGCACGAATCGACCGTGAGCCGTGTAACGACCGCTAAGTATATGCACTCTCCAAGGGGAATATTTGAATTAAAATACTTTTTTAATTCTGGTATTTCTAAGTCAAATGGTGACTCTTTGGCGAGTGAATCCGTTAAGCTAAAGATCAAGCAGTTGATCGCCGAGGAAAATCCAAAATCCCCCCTTTCTGATCAAAAGATTGTTGATTTACTCAAGAAAGAAGGAATTCAGATTGCTCGCAGAACAGTGGCAAAATATAGAGATGTCCTAAAGATCTTACCTTCGAGTAAGCGTAAGAAGTATTTCTAGAATTTTGCAGAAATCTTTGGCGCTGCCCATGTTTTCGACGTTTTAAAGTAATATTTTGGGGATCTCTTTCAAAATGAGATCTCCTTTCAATTCTAATTGTTCCTCAAAGAATCATAATGAGTCGCTCGCGCAAGGGCTTGGGCCCCTTTTTGCATCTCTTACCTTTCAAGGGATAGATTTGTTTGGGAGGATCCAATGAATATTGTTAGGGGATTAAATCAAAGGGCTCGAAGGTATAAATTGTCTGATAGTGACGATACCAAGTTTCAATATGTTCGCGCCTCCTCGACTCATTCGATGCGAGTTGCCCATTTAGTTGATCTCTCTAAGTCGGGTGCCCTACTCAAGGTTGATTCCGAAAACGTTCCTTTGAAAAATGAAACACTCCTTTTTGAATTTAAAGTCCCGGGAATTCCAGAAACCGTTGTTTGGAAGGGTAAAGTCGCTCGACTCGTTCACGAAGAGAAAGATATTCTTGCGGGTATTCACTTTGATGAAATGCCAGAAGTTTTTTCATCGAGCTTAGAGCGCGGACTGCGTAGACAGTTTGAAATCGCAAATGAAGAGCAAGAAAAACAAGTCACTTACAGCGCTAAGAAGGTAAAGACCAGTTCTCGGGAATACCTAATGGGTGGGCTGTTGGGTTTACTTGTTGCTGCAGCTCTCTTTTTTATGTTGATCAATCCTTACACTCCCCAGCCGGCGAGTGAAATGAAAAATATGTCGATCTACAATCCTGATGCTTATGAAATTCGTGAGTACCAAAGTTTGCGCGTGAAGACCATGAAAGAGCGCCTTCACGAGATAAACCGCGATATCGCAAACGATGGAAAAAACCAGTAATTCCCATTTGTTTTAAATTTTAAGTTTAGTCTAAATTAGTCTTTTTTCGGAAACAAACAAGAAAAAAACAGAAGTTTTTGCTAATAATTTTAGCAATAGACTAATCT
>JAUHWN010000239.1 GCA_030424665.1 Bdellovibrionia bacterium
TATTGGGGGCCGTCGGGCTTTGGTATATAATCAAAGGTGAGGGTGAGTCCTCTGAAAAAGTAAAGCACATGGCACAAGCTTGTTATAGAAATATCCAAATTGGAGTTGTGTTGTTAGCAGCGGGAACCATTCTTGGTGGAGTTTGGGCTGATTATTCTTGGGGGCGATTTTGGGGCTGGGACCCAAAAGAAACCTGGGCATTTATTGCCCTAATGGGTTACTTGGCCGTTCTTCATGGCCGCCTTGTTGGCTGGGTTCGAAACTTCGGGATGCTCGCCTTTTCAATCATTACATTTAATTTAGTCATTATGGCCTGGTATGGAGTAAACTTTGTACTTGGTGCGGGTCTTCATTCCTACGGATTTGGTGCTGGAGGAATTGAGTACGTCGCAGGTTTTTGTGGAATCTTCTTTATCTATGTGGTTTACGCGGCTTTTATTCATTACTTCGTGGGGCGCAAAGGAAAAGCTTCTGCTTAGGATAAAAAAGCAAAGAGGTTTATAGAAACCTCTTTGCATAGTTCGCTGACTTATTTCTTTATTTCCAATCGATCTTTGCTAACCGTGTCCTTAGCCGGAGTGGCTGATTTCTCATAGGCGATCACTTTAAGGTAATAACCCTCGCCCGTTTCCTCATCGTATTGCTCAATACTAGCTGTTTGCCCAAAAAGAGTCTTAATTTTTGGCTTTGCATTGATTACAGGAATCCCTTTGAAGCTTTTAAAAATGGCCATGTCTAATGTGAGGTGTCCCTTAACATCGACAGTTGGTGTTGCTGTTATTCGCGTTTCTTCGATACCGCGGAGGTGATTACTGATCTGAGCTTCTTGACCTTCTCGTGTAATCACCTTGAATTTAACGGGAGCTTTTTTGTTGTGACTCAATTCAAAGTTCATTTCGATGCTTTGGTTCTTGGCTTGAGCGACGAGAGGAAGGCTTAGAAAAATAAAGAGTAAGAGTCGTTTCATTGGAGTTCCTTTCATAAAAACGCCCCTGAGAGCGCTTTTTGAATTTGCTTAAGTAATCGCTAATTGAGGTTGAGGACCGTAACCGAAGAGTTGCCTTCAGCTTCGGCTTTAGCACTCGACTCAATAAAGCCGATGCCATTGGATTTACCCGCAATAAAATTAATCATTTCAGTGGAAGAGTTTTTCTTTTTTGGTCCAACTCCTGACCCAGAAAGTTCTTTTTTAACCCACATGAGTTCAAATTTTGGGGGAGTCATCCCAACGATTTCGGCAAAAAATGATTTTGCCGCCGAAGTGTCGCCCTTTAAAAATGCTCCAGTCATAGTCTTGCCGGCAACTTTTTTACTGTTACCAATAAAGAAGGATTTCACATCGGACTTCGATGCTGAGCTAACACCCGTACTACTGTTGACAATGACGACATAGTCGGCAGCAAAAGCTCCGAAGGAAAAAAAGAGAACAAATAAACTATTTATTAATTTTAAAAACATTTCCTGCTCCTTCGTGCCTTAAAGTCTAAATAGGTATGAGAATGAAAAGCGAATTTCACCGTAGTTGTCGGCTTTGCCGCCGGCCTCCTGTAAGTGCTGGGAGTAATCGAGTTTCATCGCAATTGTCGGTAGAGGTCGATAAACTGTTCCGAGGGTCAACTTAGTAAACATTCCATCATCGGCGAGACCGGCTTCTGCATCTCCGCCATCAGCTTTGTTATAAATCACTTCGGGGTTCTCGTAGACATCGTACTGAAAGTAAGGGGTAATCGCTGCAAGTCCGCCGAGGTCGAAGGTGTAGCCAATTCGCGTGTAATAAGTCGAAACCTCGTAATCGCCGTCTTCGTTGATTGTTCCGCCGCAATTGAATCGAGTTCTCTGGGCTGTATTGAGTTCATTCTTTGTACAGAGTGCCGTCACAGCAGCCACATCTCGAGTCGCTTTATGATCAGAAGTGTAGTAGGCCGCCTGAACCGTCCAAACATCATCGGCAAACTGAAAGTAACCGCCAAAAACAGTGAAGCTATCAGAGCTCATCCAGGGAAGCACGCCACCTCCACTTATCGTTTTTGCAGGACCACCGGAGGTGTAGAATGAAACACCAGTTTTGATCTTAGAGCCCATTGTGTAATTAAGGTCTCCACCAAGGGGGAGTTCGTCGCTCATGCGTTGGTCATTACCTGTGGTCAACGCATAGTTGATGTAGTTTCCATCACCGAGGTCATGTCGACCGTGAAGCATAAGGTTTGTTTCACGAGTCAATAAGAGGTGGTCGCCATCGAAGAGCTCGGGGGCCTCGATTCCAATATAGGTTGGAGTGGCATCGAGAATTTCGTTGTACAAACCAAAAGGTCGATACATTTTACCGAAACGAAAGTTTAGGTACTCTTCGACAAGAGAGCGTTCTACCCAAGCATTGGCGACGCCGACGGTTCCGCCACCACCGCCATCGAGATTCAAGAAGGCCTTGTTTTTACCAATTGTACTTTGTACGAGAAGGTGGATCGAGGGGACATCGTATTCGACGACGTTTTCTTTGTCTCCGATCGCCCCGCCAGCCAAGACCTCTGGTTGTGTATCAACTTTTTCTGCGTAACCTTCAACGTATCCGTAAACAGAGGTATTCATTTCTTGGGCGAATGCCGAAACGGAGTAGGTTAGTGATGCGAGTAATGTAAGTAGAAGAATTCTCACATTTCCCCCTTCCTTGATGGAAATAGATTTCATTAAACAAATTTCTTTAAGTGACTTGATTTCAAAAAAGAATTGCTGTTTCTGCAAGGTTTATTTGGTTTCAGGCTTTTCTCACCTTTTAGGCCGAGCTCTGTGACCTCTTAAAGAATTCTTAACGAAAGACTGAGCGAGTGGACTTTAATTAAGACCGAAGTTCACGAATTGAGGAGAGCCTTTGTCTTAAGGTCTTTGGCGGGAACCCCTCTTAGTGTGGTAAATAAGTCACTCTAATCTATATAACAGGGCCATAGTTATCCCAGTTCAGAAGCTCTTATGCATTTGGTCAACTTCTTGAGCTGAGCCACACAGGGCTTCACAGCGGGGACTCAACTAAATTTATTGAGGCGATTGAGGCATCTGAAAGCCTTTGTAGAAGGGGGCTCCAGCCAATTCATCAGGGGGTGGTTCAGCGCTAAAATATTTCTTCGATGCGTGAGGTTTAAGTGCTTGCCTTGCAAGTACTTAATACGATTTGCTTTCTCAAAATGTTTTCAAAAAAATGGTTTCAAAACCTAGACTTTTTGTTATTACTGTCTGGTCGCAAAAATCATCGTTAGATAATGCAACCACGCCTTGAATAGGGCGGTTGGAGGAGTATCAATGGTTTCCGAGCGGATCCGAACTCGAGCAATCCTTTGCTTAACATTTTCGTTAGGC
>JAUHWN010000101.1 GCA_030424665.1 Bdellovibrionia bacterium
TTGATAACGTTAACTCTTCCTTCGGGAGAAACAGAGATTACTCCCGTGCTGACACTTTCCAAAACTTCTTGAATATATCGACTGTGCTCATCGAGCCGCTCGAGAGTTTCTTGTAAGTCTTTATTCGCCTGTAAAACTTCACGCTTTGAACGATCGAGATTGACTACCATCCCGTTAAAGTTCTCTACGAGTTGCTGAACTTCTTGGTTTCCTGTGGTGAGAACCACCTTGCGATAGTCCCCTTGAGCAACCCTTCTGGTGGCCTTTCCCAAGGCGGCAAAAGAATTCGTCAACTGCTTAGCCAGGTAAAAACCGAACCAGGTGGCCCCAAAGAGAATAACCAAAGTCATAAGAACCAAAATAATAAGATAGATAGACTTTAATGGATACTCGAGAGGGTTGGTATTCTTAAACTCTTCATATGCGGCAGTTACATTCTCCATTTTTGAGATCAATGAAAGAGGGATGTAGGTGGAAACGACTAAGGCTCCGCCCCCCTTTGACTTATCAACAGGAGTAATAACTCGCACCAAGTTCCCTTCTCCAAACTGATGTATGGTCGAAGAATCGAGCTTGGACTTGAGACCCTTTCTTAAAAATTCTAGAGAAACCGGAGGGATTTCTGGTAAAACTCCACTCTCTCGAATGGCGATCGTTCTTTTGCCGATAACACTGGGATAGTACTCAATGGCGTCTAAGGAGTACTTTTTTTGCTGTAGCAACAACTCACCTTCTAGTCGGTCTTTACCAAACCGAAAGTGGGGCACATTACTTAAAATCTCTTCGGCAAAGTGATAATTTCGCCTTTTTTCTGTGGAATAATACTCATGGGTTACTTCTAGAGAATTTCTAAGTACGCTACCCATTTTTACTGAGAACCACTTATCAAAGCTTGAATTGATATAAAAAACCGAAATCAAAAACATCAGCAATGTCGGAACAAAAGAGAAAACGACGAAGGCGGCAATGAGTTTCGCTTTGAGGGTTTGAGCGATCCACTTCCCTTGGCGCTCGGCAAATACCTTTACGACATTTCTAAAAATAAAGAAGAGAAGGAGGAGAAGGATAATGATGTTAAAATTGACGAGTCCAAAAAAGAAAATTGAATGGACGAAAGGCAGCTGTTCACTGGTCGAAAATAATTTAATTTCAAAAAACGTGAGAAGGACAAAAAGAAGACCAAGACCGAAGATAAGAAAAATCTCTCGCTTACGTTTTCTACTCTCAACTAATACTTCGTCGTCTCGGGTCTCTTTTTGTTCGTTCTCTTGCATACTCTTTACTGTAAGTACTGGCGATATATCGTCTGGCCAATTTTAAAGGCCGGACCGCCAATATTGATAAGTTCTAAGCATAATTGCTTAGCTTCATCCGAGTTGAGGCTATCATCTCGGTCCTTTAATCCACTCTGCATTAAAGCTGAGTTTAGAATCAAACGAGCATTGTTTGATGTCACTTTCTCTCGCAGGCTGTCATAAAATAATTGGACGTTAATCGCTTGGTTGTCATTAGTTTGGTCCACTGTTTGGCTCCTTCAATGTAGTTTAGGGGGTTCTTATTTCATCTAATAGATTTAACATGGTCATAACAACCTCAGAGGCCTCAGCCCCTTTATTCCCCTTTTTACCGCCAGCACGGTCATAGGCTTGTTCCGCGTGTTCAGTGGTAATAACTCCGAATCCAACAGGTTTTTTGTACTGTAACTGAAGCTCGGTACAGCCGCGTTCCACAGCATTACAGACAAAATCAAAGTGGGCTGTATCCCCGCGAATAACAGCACCAATAGCAACAACTCCATCGCAGCCATCGTCAAATAGAGCTTGGACGGCTAGCGGTATTTCGAAAGCACCAGGAACTTCGACTGACTTGATTTGCGTGGCCTTTAGGCCCAACTTTTCAAGTTCCGAAAGAGCTCCCTGTTGAAGTTTTTCAGTGACAGGTCGATTAAAAAGAGCAGTTACAACACCAATTTTAAGAGTACCTTTGTCCATTACTGATCCTTGCCTTCAATTCGCTTTTTTAAATTCTTATCCATCGAAACATGGGTTTTACCCGGCTCACTGGCCCCTTCAAATAAAGGAGTTTCATCTACAATCTCGAGGCCGTAAGCTTTTAGGCCCACCCGTTTTGATAAACTATTTGAGATTAAATTAATTTTTGTCACGCCAATGGCTCGCAGTATCTGCGCGCCAATCCCGTAGTCTTTAATGTCCATCATTCGACTCTTCGGCGTTGAGGCTGGCACTCGTAAAGAATCGTCTTCTTCTGAAAGCTTACGAATTTCATCAGAAATAAAACTCTCGTGATGCGGGTTTCGCAAGTAAACAAGGACTCCAGCTTCTTCGCTGGCTATTCTCTTTAAAGACTCTTCGAGCTTCCAATGAGAGTCGTGGCGAAGTGAAGTAAATATATCGCCTATAGTATCCTCAACATGAACTCTTACCAGAGTCGTCTCGTCGGGATTGATTCGACCTTTTTGAATAACTAGACTCTCCGTATTGTCGAGAAGAGATTTAAAAACACGCAATTTAAAGTCTTCACTGATCTTTGTCGGAAAACGACAGTAGGCTGTCTCTTGTACCAAGGTTTCAGTTTCGAGACGGTAGCTAATCAGGTCTTCAATGGTGCCAATTTTGATGTCGTGTTTTTTTGAAAATTCCTTGAGGTCTCCGACTCTAGCCATAGATCCATCGGGTTTCATAATTTCGCAGATAACAGCACTCGGAGTCAGCCCTGCCAAAATAGAAAGATCAACACTGGCTTCAGTATGACCGGCCCGTTTTAGGACTCCACCTTCTTGGGCTTTAATTGGAAAAATATGTCCCGGCATAATGATATCACTCGGCTGAGCATTTGGATTCGCCGCTACACGAATGGTATGAGCGCGATCGGCCGCAGAGATGCCCGTTGAAACACCTCTTGCTGCTTCAATGGATACTGTAAAGGCCGTTTTATTCGGTGAACGGTTGGCATCTTCGACTACCATCATAGGAAGTTTTAATCTTTTACACTGCTCCTCTTTTAAAGAAAGACAGATCAGTCCCTTAGCTTCGGTGGCCATAAAATTAATAGCTTCGGGAGTAACAAAGTCAGAGGCGAGTACGAGGTCACCTTCATTCTCGCGGTCTTCGTCATCAACAAGGATAACCATTTTACCGTTGCGAATGTCTTCTATCAGTTCAGGGATCGTATTCACTTCTTCTCCTCGTTCAGTCCTGCAATCATCCAAGTTGGTTGATTGAGGTGGCCGGTATCGATTAATCGCAAAATTCCTCGGGCCAATTGGTCAGCTTCAAAATTCACTGAGTCACCGACTTGAATCGCACCTAGGTTCGTTCGTCGAAGTGTTTCTGGTATTAAGCAAACTTCAAAACACTCGCCTTCGACATCGTTAATGGTCAAAGAAACACCGTTGATACAAATGCTTCCCTTTCGCCAAACCATGGGCAGAAAATCTTCGGGAACTTGAAACTTCAAAATTAATGAGCCCTCAAGTTCTTTTCGTTCAGCCAATCGTAGTAGGCCATCGACATGACCAGTGACTAAGTGGCCGTGAATTCGGTCGTTGAGCTTTAGTGATCGCTCCACATTCAAATTTCGACCTTTCAAGGTTTCCGCCTTCCACCCAGTAATGTGCAAGGTTTCTGCCGCCAGGATATAAGTGACTTGTTGGTCGTCAAAAGACTCAACCGTGAGACAAACCCCATCGTGGGCAATAGAGTCGCCGATAGATATATCATTAAAATCACTCGGTTTTTTCACAGATATTTGCACATTAGCGCCATCGGTCTTGGCCTGTAAAATACTGGCAGTAGTTTCAATTATTCCTGAGAACACAAGATTTCCTCTCTACACTGTGCTCGACCGACGTAATCTGATAGACACTCTGGCGGTAATTGCCGGTCAAAATCTGAGAACTTAGAGCGAAACCTATACTTTAGAGGCGAAATCGTCAATTAAGGCCTGCTTGAGAAGCCTCCTCCAGAGGGATTTGCACGGCGCACTATTCAAAGGTCTACAATCGATCAGGTCGAAGCGCAAAAAAGCCGAAAAATAGAGGTGAGAAAAAAGCAAATTCTTCAACAAATCAAAGACCATAGCGTAGCCGTAAGCCTCGGAGCTTTAGTGAGCCTACTATGCCTAGGGTTTTTGCTTTGGAACTTCAATACTCCACTCGCCAAACGAGATCATCTGGTGCTGAACCTTCTCGATACCTACGAAGCCAAAACCAATGATCTCAAATTAAAACTTCGGGGACCTCGAGTGGTTCCCGAAGACTTGGCGATCATCGCCATCGACGATCGCTCTCTCAAAAAATTAGGGGAATGGCCCTGGGATCGCAAAAAATTGGCGAAACTGATCGAAAGCGCTTTTGCTTCTGGCGCAGAAATTATTGGCCTAGATGTGATATTTCCCGAACACTCAAATACTGAAGCTAATAAAGTGATTGAAGAACTTGAAAACCTTGAAGGCTTGTCCCTCCATTCAAAAAAGAAAATGAAGTCGTTTGCGGCGCTCAAAAAACAAGAGCAAGATCACGACGGCTACCTAGGAAAAGTATTTGAAAACTATTCTGAAAAAATTGTGGCCGGCACAGCCTACTCAATTCCGAAATTAAATTTCTATCCCTACCAATACCCTTGCTTTGAATGGGTTTACGAGAATGACCCTGAGTTCGAAAAGCTCGAAGCCGTCGGTTATAATGTCATTCGCCTAAGTAGTCCCGATGACTCTAAAAAGGACAAAACCTTTAGTGCCGCATTCAATCATCTAAAAGAAGAACTGAAAAAATTAGAAACTCTCGAAGAAAAGTATAACTACTGTGCAACTTGGCTTGAAGAGGATACCAAAAGCCTAAAATCCTTTGTCGATAACGCAAGCTCTTTATTGCCCATAGAAAGTAGAATTACAGATGAAGTCATCGAAGAAATGATTTCTTCGATTCGGAACTGGGGGCGATCCAGTGCCCTCACCCATGTTGACCGCTGGCTCTTAAACATTTCGGAGCTCCACGATCAACTGACTTGGCTTGGATTTATGAATTTCGAAGCAGGTGTTGACGGTGTCGTTCGCGAGATTCCCCTATTAGTAAAAACAGGCCCCTTCGTACTTCCTTCCCTTTCCTACGCACTTGCAATTCGCCACGCAGGCGGAGACGGGGCCCAGTATTCGAGAAGAATCAACCACAAGAAGCCAAACGAATTTGCGCTCACTTCTAATGAAATTACTAAAGAGGGTGAAATTCACAAAAGGATAAAGATTAATGATCAAGGCAAAGCCCAGCTCAATTTTTTAGGCCCGGGTTACCAATTCCCCCATATTAGTGCCGCTGAACTTCTCGACTCTAATGCCAATGAATTACTTGTCAAACAGCTGGTAAATGGCCAGGTAAAAGAAGTCCGTCTTAGAAAAGGTGATTTCCTCAAGGGTAAAACTTTGATTATTGGAGCGACGGCCCTCGGAACCTACGATTTGCGAGTCACTGCTTTTGATAAGAACTATGCTGGAGTGGAAGCACACCTTACCGCCCTTGAGAACATAGTCAATGACCAGTTTTTCCATCCCATAGACTCTTCAGAGATCATCACACTTCTCTTAGTTTTTGTACTCGGTCTCATTTTAACCATCGTACTTTCAATTAGTGGCTCTATGGTGGGTTTCTTCTCTAGCTTTTCGAGCCTTCTAATTTTAGTTCTGGTCGACTATTTTGTATTCTTCAAAAATAATGTTCTGACTCCGGCTAGCATAATAGGTCTTTTTATCGTCCTCATTTACTCTACGATCACACTCTATCGGTATTTCGGTGAAGAAAGAAAAAAGAAAGCCATAAAAGGGACCTTCGAGAAATACGTATCTCCGTCAATTGTACAGGAGGTGCTTGCTCACCCAGAAAATTTGCAACTCGGGGGACGAAAAGAATTTATGAGTGTCTTCTTTAGCGATATTCGAGGTTTTACAACCATTTCTGAATCATTGGACCCAACTGATCTTTCTAAACTACTAAATATGTACCTCACTCCAATGACCCAAATTGTTTTTGAAAACAAAGGAACTCTAGATAAATACATGGGCGACGCAATCATGGCTTTTTTTGGAGCACCAGTGAACAACAATAACCACGCTGAAGACGCTTGTCGTTGCGCCCTAGAACAAATGATGAAGCTAAATGAACTCAATGCCGAGTTAGCTGCCCAAAATCTAACAACTATCGACATAGGAATTGGCATAAATACCGGAGAGATGTCAGTAGGAAATATGGGGTCTCAAACAGTACGTAACTATACAGTTATGGGGGATGCAGTGAATCTCGGCTCCCGCTTAGAGGGAATTAATAAAAATTATGGAACACATATCATCATCAGTGAATTTACCGAAAGAAGCCTGGGCAGTGGGTTTCTCCGCCGAGAAATTGACTGGGTTCAAGTCAAGGGTAAGAATGAGCCGGTAAAAATATTTGAACTCATGGGCGAAGGTGAATTGCACGACGAATTCCAAATATCAATAAATCTTTATCGCCGAGGATACGAAGCTTATCGACAGCAAAAATTTTCAGAAGCCCTTAAAAGCTTCGAAAGCGCATTTGAAATTTCAAAAGATAGTGTTTCAAAGATGTATATGAATCGCTGCGAAGAGTTTATAAAAAATCCGCCACCAAAAGATTGGGACGGAGTCTTTATTATGAATACAAAATAGAACTTTAAAACTTCCACTGGCCTTTGAGCATAGCCGAGATAATGACTCGGTTGTAATCTCTTAGGTCGAAACTTGACTCGTTGAGAGTATAGGAGGCATTAAATTCAGTGGCAAAAAACTTAGCCCAGTCGGCTCCGAGCCAATCGCTGAGCTTTTTTCGGGCCAATGCTCCTACAGAAAAGTATGAATCGTTTCGATCAACGAGATAATCCGGAAACATAGTATATCGTAGAGCTCCAGTCAGACCTAATTGAAATCCTCGCTTTGATAAATAGTAAATATAATTTATACCAAGTCGCTGGTATTTCATGTTTTCTCCACCTGCCATACTCATCTTCAAATAGGCCGATGCTGTCCACAAGAGGTCGTCACCAGAACCTTTAAATTGATTCCAAATCCCCCCTAGAGTGAGCCCAAGTCCCGTAACTTCATTGGCTCCTTCTTTAAGACTGTCATCAACTCCATCGTCGTATCGCAATTCAAGACGATATCCGAACTGACTTGGGTTATCAGTTTTTTGCATGGCAATTGAATTTAAAACAAAAGAGCGCAAGAGATCTTCTTTAGATCCATCATTGTCAATGTCCAACCACACCTGCTCAACTCGCGTATCAAGAACAAAATCGTGATTTTTCCCAAAGAACGAAAGCTCTCTCTGATAGGGAGCCCTCAAACGGGCTACAGTAGCATCCCCCAAGGAGACGTCGTCATCGAAAGAATAAAGCGTAATGATTTCCGCTCCGATTGAAAGCTGTGCATTTGAAAATCGTTTTGCAATGTAACTGAGATCGCCTCGCATGAAGAGTCTACCTCCAGAACCATCCGTTGTTGATAGTAGCTCTTCATCGATGATTCTCGAGTCATAGTTAAGCCCAAAATCAAAACCGAGCTTTAACTTCTTTCCTCCCTGGGAAAGTTGCTTGAGATAGTTAGCAGCTTGAATCTGATATTTTGGGTTAATTTGCGCAGCCATTAAGTTCTTTTGGGCTTCATCAAAATTTCCCTTTCCCATAAATGAGATCCCGAGAAAAAGACTTTTCTCGTCATTATCGTCCCCCGATAAAGATAAGGACTGGAGTTCACTTATGGCCCCATCATAATCCTTGGTAGCCACCAAAACTTTTGCATTCGTCAGCCTTAAAGCCGAATCATTGGGTTTTAACTTTAGAGCTTCAGAGATCATCGCACCAGCGCTTTTATAGTCACCAAAGAACATAAAATTATAGGCTGCTTCCTCGTAATCTTTAACTTTACTCGCTCTCGCTTGGAAAGTGAGCACCAGAATCGAAGAAATCACCACTGCTAAAAAATAAATTCTCTTCATCATTTTATGTTCCATCTAATAATTCGAGGTTAACTGTTGTATTTGCGCCTGATGCACCAGAAGAAACCACATTTCTATCAACGAACTCTTCTGGCTCAGCCTTAGGTTTGATCGAAGTTAGCTCTGTGATTGCAGCCCCGAGATTCACTCCGTCTGGTTCAAGTTTCGCGACGGCCTCAGACTTAAGGGAGTGACTCCCCTGCGCGCCCAAGGAACCTGAGTTTATGGTCTCAATTATCGAGTCGGGAAGATCCAGAGGTTCGAGTGGGGTTCCTCCAATATTTATTAATGTCATCTGGCCAGCCGTTAAATCGATAGAGCCCACCGAATTTCCTTGCGCATCAACACCCGTGATATTGACCACCCCAGAAAACGCTGTTGCTCTCGTTTGCTCAGCCACTTCGCTGTGCTCGGTTAGAAAATCAGTACCTCGAACGCCCAAGACGGCGGCTCGAGTATTTACTTCGAAGCGATGGCCTTTCGCTTTAAAGTCTTCATCGATGACCGTTCTTACCTTGCCGTAAAGAACCTCCAGTTGAGCTAGAGGCTTTTGACCCTCTTCTTGCTCGCCTTCTAACTGATAGGATTTAAGTATGACTTCAGTATCTGGGCCGACGTGAAAAATATTTTTATCACTCATAGTGACCTTTACGTAACCGCCTGCTTCAGTCTTGATGGCATCGCCCGGTTGTAAACGCTGGCCTCGTCGTGCTTTGCGCTCTTTCTTTTCTGGTTTTTTAGAAAAGGCTTTGCCTTTAACCGAAGATATAACACCATCACCAGCAAAAGAGTTCACGGCAAAACCAAATACAAATACAAATAAAGTAAATTTGAAACTTATAAGCATTAAGTGTCCTAGTCTGGAGTATTGAATGGGGTGTCTGTGATGTTAGTAATATTATCTACACCGTTTGCACACTGCAGGAGATCTAATCCTGATGAAAGTGTGATAGTTAGTTGAATATTATTCTCACCAGAAGATATAGAAACTTCCTCTTCAACCATCAGGGTTTGAGGGGTCGAACTTAAAAAATCGGGACTAGTTAAGGTAGCGCCCGGCTGACAGTTTGCCGAGTTCGTAGAAGCGAATATATAAAATTCATGGTTACCTGTCGGCATTTCGAACTGTGCAATCTCGTCATTCTCAAATGGCCCGATTATCGCACTCAATTTTGGAAAGATCGAACCACCCAGGTTACAGTGGGGTGTGAAGGCCGTAATGGCTTCAGATTCCAAATCCACACCAATGGCGTAACAGAAAAATCCCGTTGGCAACGCTTGGGTCGAAACTGCTCCCTCTTTTAAAAATTGGGGTTTAAAACTAACCCTTACCATTTCAACTTCTTGTTTAGGAGATCTTTGGCAAGAGACTGCAATGCTAAGAGTCGCAATCAAGAGAAAAAAGAGACATCGCTGCATAAGGAATTCCATTTCACCTAAAAATTAACGAATTGTTAATAAGGATACAGCGTAATAAGTCGAATTCAACGGAGCACTCTATTGACTCTTCATGTTTTTACTAAAGCCTAGATAAAAAAAAGACTCCGCGGGAAATCGGAGTCTTTAGTTAAATGGAATGAGGATTAATGGGAAATTCTAGTTCATCTGATCAGCCATTTCACCGTCGGCACCTTCGTCGTCTTCAACCATTTTCCACATGACCACCTGAGCACCTGGCTCACGCTGATCTTTGCCCTGTTGAATGACTCGAGCCCGAGTGATGTCATCACCGAGTTCAGAACTTGTTTCGATTTTTAGAATAGCAGCAGGAAGGTCTGACTTTCTCAGTGCCCCTTCATATCTCGCAGCACATGGGGTGCCATCGTTTTCCCAGTAGTGCTCCATATTGTAGACGGCCATTTCATCACCGACCTTAAGTCCGTGTCTGCGTCCGCCATAGACAATGACGTGAGTATCTAAATCATTTCTAACCTTAGTCTCCCAGACGGGACGACCATCGGCTTCGGCCTTTTGATCCATGTCGTTAGATAGATTCACAAGAGTTTGATCGAGAGCCCGACGACTTACATTGGCGAGTGGACTTTGAAAGAAAAACTGAGGTCCGAGTCTAAAGAGACCAAAGTTAATTGTAAGATCTAAATCCACTCGAGTTTGTGTCGAACGAGCGCGCCCAGTTCCGGAAACAACCTTCGATAGTGGGTGATAGCCAACGAGCGTGGTTGCCAGTTGAGCAAATTGAACTCGGATTGATCCTCCGATATCCGTGACTCCACCAACATTGGGACCAAAGCCAAAGAATAGGCCACCGCCACCTTGAATTTCAAAACTCTCTACAGCACCACCAATTTCCACTTGAGGACCTCTCTTAAGACACTCTGGAACTCCAACTTGGTTTGCTGCCATAACCCGATTCCGCGTGTCGAGTTGCCAGTCTTCGAGGCGATCATAATCACTGTCGGCGATTCCCAACGAGGCCGCCTCGAATGATGTATTCGTAGCCGGTGTAAACGGAACGATAAACTTATTGTGCTTGCCAATCACATCATAGATCTGGGCATTCACAAGATATTCGAAATCAAATGGCTTGCCGTCGGGAAGAATCATCTTAGGTGAACTCAGTCTAGATAGGTCGGCTGTTTTCTTTAGGACTCGTCCTTCTGGGGCTGGTGCAGGTTCCTTCTGGCAACCTTCATTACCCATGAGACTTAGGCCTAAACACAAGAATGAGATAAGCTTAATTATGTTTTTCACGTTCTCCCCTTCACTATACCTTTGGAGTGGGTGTGACCTCTCAAGACCCGCTCTATGACTAGTATCGGACCGATGTCTGGAAAATAAAAACGCGACCTAAGTTTGCGAATGGACTTAGAAATTTTATGAATGTTACTGATTGAGTCGAGATAAACTATTGAAATAATTAAGAATCAAAAAAAACAGTATTTTAATTTTTTTTTGGTCCTGTAAATAGTGTCGCCACTTTAACTGAAGTTTACTGCAAGACTAATGGTTTAAGACTTTTAGATTGAAAAAAAGTGTCGAAGCCCTTTGCAAACAGGACTTTAAGCCTACGACTAAAGTTTTAAGCCAGAAGTCCGTATTGATTTTTAATATTGCTCAACGCGATTTTTGAAATAGTAAACCTCATAGGGAATTTTCATTCCGCGAGTCACTGAGTCCTGCTGAACCGGAGCTCCTGATTCACTTAAACGAGGATTTCCCCACTGATCCACATTGTGATGGGGCGTATTGGATGGTTGAAAGACATAAAGATAAGCGTCTTCAAGCTGACAAGACTCTTCTTCAGATTCAATACATTGATCGATCGACGAAAGCGGAAACACAATAACGTCACGAGAATCTCTTACTAGAACATATCCGTTCTCAGGGAAGATATAAACATAGTTTGCTTCAAAACGATTTCGCCCCACCCGATCTCTCAAACCTCTGATATTCTCAAAAGTCATTTCGTTAAATTCGATTTTCCCCATGGGAATTCCTGAAAAATTACCCGGATCATTATCAAGATAGGCATAGACCCAAAGGTAATTCTGCCGCACTCCTGCGTCTCCGAACCAAGTTTCAAGAGATTCACTTGAAACATTCGAATAGCCACCTCTTCGAACGACACCAAGGCCTAATCCTCTATACTTTTCACCGACTTCACTAAAATAGTCTACCGTTCCACCTTCGGCAAAAAGGTCGTGAGCGTAACCAGGGTAACCTGCTGCCATTTCCACCATCTTTTTTCCGTGTTCGTAAGGAAAATAGGATCGACCTTCAGCAAAAGATTGCAGGGACGAAAGAAGAACAACGAAAAAAATAATACCGTTTAATTTCATAATGATACCTCTTATTAACGACATATTTTATAAGAGCAAGTTGAGTGCCAAACCGATGACCTACGTTGAAAACTAAAAGAGGAAGCCCTTTGTATGGCTTCCTCTTTAAAATGAATAAATTAATAATCCTAGAGCTATAAGTTACTCTAAAGATTACAGATAAGAGCGCAAATTGTAGGTACAAACATCAGAGTTCAACCATTTTACGAAAACTCGAGCCCCAGTTCGTTTGCGGCAACCTTAACCTTGTCACCTGCATCGATTTCTTTAGCGATAATCTTTTCGGCCAGCTTATTAAGGAGCTGGTTTTGAATGACTCGCTTCAGGGGTCTAGCTCCGTACGCAGGATCGAATCCCCGAGCAGCTAGAAACTCTATAGCACTATCGTCAATCTCAAGATCAATCTTCTTGTGCTTCATTCTTTCAGACACTTCACCGAGTTGAATTCTCACTATATTGTGTATGAGATCCTGACTAAGGCTTTTAAAGACAACAGTTTCGTCAATTCTATTGAGAAACTCCGGCCTAAAATAGTCTTTCAGAGCATCGAGTACGCGCTCTTCTTTTTGCGCATCAGTGAGTTCTGCCTCAAGGATGACACTTGAGCCCACATTGGATGTCATGACTACTATTGTATTTTTGAAATCTACAGTTCTGCCCTGTCCATCAGTGAGACGACCATCATCCATGAGTTGCAATAAAACATTGAAAACATCAGGGTGAGCCTTTTCTATCTCATCGAGAAGAACCAAGCTATAGGGTCTTCTACGAACGGCCTCCGTTAACTGTCCGCCTTGATCATAACCAACGTAACCCGGGGGCGCTCCAATGAGTTTCGATACCGAGTGTTTTTCCATGTATTCACTCATGTCAATTCGAACAATGGCTTGTTCAGAATCAAACATAAACTCAGCCAAAGCTTTAACTGTTTCGGTTTTACCGACTCCCGTTGGCCCGAGGAATAGGAACGACCCAATGGGTCTATTGGGATCCGAGATTTCCGCTCGCGATCTACGAATGGCATTGGCCACCGCCGACAGAGCATTGTCTTGGCCCACGACGCGCTCACTGAGGCGTTCTTCTATCTTTAAAAGTTTATGGGTTTCACTCTCTAACATCTTGCTCACCGGAATTCCCGTCCATCGCGCGACGACTTCAGCGACCTCATCTGGCCCTACATCTTCGCGAATCATGGTTTCAGAAGATTCTTTGAGAGCTTCAGCGGCTTGATCCGCCTGTTCAATGGCTTTTTCTAGAGCGGGCAAATCACCGTATTTTATTTGCGCAGCTCTCTCCAGGTCACCCGTTCTTTCCGCTTGCTCAACTTCTAAGCGCAGGGCCTCCAACTTTTGTTTGTTTTCTTTTAAACCCTGTACGACGGCGCGCTCTTCTTTCCACTTCGACTCAAAGATTCGCTCTTCTTCTTGCAGATTAGCCAAATCCTTTTCGAGAGTTTCAAGTCTCTCAGCAGAGCCTGGGTCCTTTTCTTTTTTAAGAGCTTCCCTTTCAATTTGCAATTCCATCACTCTTCGACGTATGCGGTCTAAAGCAACCGGAACACTGTTTATCTCAATTGAAAGTTTTGAAGCCGCTTCGTCGACTAAATCGATGGCCTTGTCCGGTAAGAATCTAGAGGTAATATATCGGTGTGACAGTTCCGCTGCCGAAATTAAGGCTGCATCTTTAATTCTAACACCGTGATGGACTTCATATTTTTCTTTGAGTCCGCGAAGGATAGTAATCGTATCCTGGACAGAAGGCTCTTCAACAAAGACCGTTTGAAATCGTCTCTCTAGGGCCTTGTCTTTCTCAATATATTCTCTGTACTCATCAAGAGTGGTTGCACCAATGGCTCGCAACTCTCCCCTCGCCAAGGCCGGTTTCAAGAGCTGACCGGCATCCATGGCACCATCAGTTTTTCCCGCGCCGACAAGGGTATGCAACTCATCAATAAAGAGAATAATTTCGCCATCACTTTTTGTGACTTCTTTAATCACTCCTTTGAGACGATCCTCAAACTCCCCTCTATATTTAGCGCCGGCAACAAGAGCTCCCATATCAAGGCTTACAATTTTTTTATTGAGTAAAACCTCTGGAACATCGCCGTTAATGATTCTCAAGGCCATACCTTCTGCTATCGCAGTTTTACCAACGCCAGGTTCACCGATGAGAACTGGATTATTTTTCTTTCTTCGACTGAGTACCTGAATGGTACGACGAATTTCATCATCGCGACCAATGACAGGATCTAATTTTCCTTCGGCAGCAGCCTCAGTTAAATCTCGTCCATATTTTTTTAAAGCATCAAATTGAGTTTCAGGATTATTATTATCCAAGGCTTCACCACCTCGTGAATCTTTAACCTGCTTCTGAAATTCAGCCTCTTTGTATCCGGCTCTCTCAAGGAGCTGTAAAAGCTCTCTTTCGCCGGCTGGCTTTAAAGCTAAAACAAAGTGCTCGGTTGATATGTAAAGATCTCCCATCCGAGCGGCTGTTTCTTCAGAGCGGTCAAAAAGGTTAACTAGTCTTTGACTAGCATATGTCTTCTTACCTCCACCAGAAACCTGGGGTAATTTATTCAGTTTATTTTCAAGCTCTGCCTGCCAAGTCGCCGTATTGACCCCGGCTTTCTGCAGGAGTCTTGGTACCATTCCATCTTTTTGTACCATCAATTCAAACATTAAGTGCTCAGGCTCCACCGAAGGGTGCCCCTTATTCTCTGCACTTTTTGCTGCCGACTGCATGGCTTCTTGAGCTTTTTGAGTCATTTTTTCAATATCTTGCATAACAGCCTCTAATTATTGATGTTTTCAATAGCTTAGTTCATCTTTACAGATGATTTCTACTCCTTTAACATGGGTCGGTTTGGAGCTTTGTCAATGGCAGGAAAAAAGAAGAAAGTAGGAGAGTTTGCCTCCTCTAAAAAGAGCGTCATAGCCGATCGAGTCCACCCTAAGGATTTCCATGAAGAGTTTATGATGTACAGCTGTGAGCAGTGTTCTCATTTCGCTCCCAAGGCAGAAAAATGCACACTTGGCTTTCCCGCCCACCTCCATCGCAAGGCCGTCCAATTAAAACGCTACTACATCAATGGTCATATGACGTTTTGTCGATTTCTAGAGATTGATTAATGGAAGTTTGGAAGATCTCAATATTAATTGGAACTCTCCTGGGCCTCATTTTTTTGGTCTATCTCTGGTTCCGGTCGAAAAAAACTAGACTCCTCGGTAAGACTCCAGATTATGAAGATTATTACGACGGTCTCGAAAATAAATTCATACATATAGACAACTTTGAGATTCACTACCTTCAGACAGGTCCTAAGAAAAAGCCAAACTTAGTCATGCTCCACGGGATTGGTGCATCGACATTTAGCTGGCGCAAAGTCATTCCCCTTTTTGCTAAACACTATCGAGTTACCGTTCTCGACTTGCCTGGCTTTGGCCAGAGTCATAAAGATGCCAGGTTTAGTTATGGACTCGATGAACAGTGCCAAAGGGTCGAGCAATTTTTAGAAAAACTCGGTATTCACCAGGCGAGAATTATCTCGAGTTCCATGGGCTCGGCCATTGGACTTTGGTTGGCCCGCAAAAGACCCAAGGACTTTTTTGAAGTCGTTTGCCTTTCACCAGCAACAAATAAAAACCTGGTCCCGGTCGAGGTCTCAAGAATTGCGAAAGCCGGCAAACTCTTTGGATGGAGTTTAACTCGCCTTACGATGCGAACCATTTACAATAGAGTCATCCACAATAAACACGATATTTCAGATAAAATTATCGATCGCTACATACACCCTTTCAAGCACAAGCAATCGATACCTGTCTTTTTAAAAGCCACTGAGCTTATTAGGGATCCCCGGCTCCCAGTAGAACTCAAGGATTTAAGTAGTCGAGTACTTATTCTCTATGGAGAAGAAGATAAAGTTGTGGCTAAGAAATATATGACCGAATTAAACGATACCATCCCTGGAAGCCGCCTCCTGTGCCACCCCGAGGCCGGTCATCATACAATGGAAGATCAGCCCCAATGGGTATACGAAAAAAGCTTGGAGTTCTTCAATGAAAACTTTGTCCTTTAATAGCCCTAAAACCCCTTAGAAATAGGCGCTTAAAGGGTTTTCGCAGACAAATACTAGGACTCATGAAATCTCACTCAATGAGGACCATCGCCAAAATCTTAACCTCTAAAAAAAACATCACTGTTTGATTTTTGTTATCGACCATCGTCTTAAATTCACAACTATAGGCTTGAATTCTTCGCTTTTAAACTCAATTTCCAGACTAGCCAATCGTCGCTTTTACAGACTCTTAGCCAAATACAGGACTGGTGTCCTGTCAAGAATCCACCACCGAGCCCGAAAAAGTAATTGTTAAATGGGTTAATGTCGTCCCACTAACTTGGGAGCTCCACAGACGCAAAAAAACTTTGGAGCAGAAAGGAGGGCATCACGGATGAAATAAGTACAGGGAATTGAATTATCAATATGTACAACCACCAAGGCACGGATAAGCCACTTGAATAGATAAAACGGGAAAAAAGTCTATTCACGAATGAAACAAGGAGGAGGATGACAATGAATTTTTTTGGAGGATAAAAAAATGGGAATGAGAGTTTCAACTAACATTGCGTCTGTGAATGCTCAACGTAATCTTTTAAATTCACAACGCAACATCGACAATTCACTTTCTAAATTAGCAAGTGGTTCTAGAATTAACAAAGCCGGTGACGATGCT
>JAUHWN010000102.1 GCA_030424665.1 Bdellovibrionia bacterium
TATCATCATCATCATCCAATGATACTTTTTTAGGGGACGAATTCTCCAACTCCTCTTCAATATCCGAAAGAGAGATATCAAATTGACTTGGTTCTACCGTACCAAGCCCCCCCTCTCCAGCCCCTTCTTTCGAGTCTTGGCTATTGAGGGCGTCCATTTCTTCTTCGATAGCGGTAAAAGATTTTTCAAGAGGTTTTTTAAAGTCACTCGTGACAGACCCCGTACCCGCTTCACTGGGAATATCAACGAAGGAATCACTGAGTTGTTTTTTTCGATCAACATTGACCTCATCAACACGCTGATCCTGTGGAGCTTGGACAACCTCTGTTGCCGCTTCAGCGCGCTCTTCCCTTTCTGGACTAACTTCTTCGGGCTCCTCAGGTTCTACTGAGTCGACCGGCTCTGGAACCTGAGGCCCCGCCTGCAGAGGATCTTGAACATGATCATCGACATGAACAGAACCTGTAAAATCATCGCCCATTAATTCTGATGGGTTCATATTCACAGTTTCTTCGGCTAGGCCACTGACCTCTTCTTCAACATCACTGAGAGAAGGACCTCCTACTAAATGATCCTCACTGAGGACACTCGCCGTTTTGCCGTCCTCATCGAGGGGGATTTCCAACTCGCTCGCCTGTTCACTCCCCGTCATCGACAAGGGCTCTAATTCATCGGTCGAAAGATCCGCCTCACTTTCTGACTCCTCTTCTACAGGACCATCGAGGTCCATTTCGAATTCGTCAATTTCATCAAACCCAGGAATGTCGGCAAGAGAGGGCTTTGCTAAATCCTCCCCTCGTGCTTCCGGAGGAACCTCCTCTTCGGCGAAGGGGTCTTCTTTTTCGACCTTTAAAAGGTTTTCAGAAAAATTGGCTTCATCGACAGCGACGTCACCCAAGGAATGGACGTCCTCGGGCACAGGAACCTCTAAAAGGTTCGACTCTCTCCCCGATTCACGACGGTCAAACTCAGGAAGATGGCCAATTCGCACCCACTTTTTAAAACCGGTTCGCCAAATGTGATCGGCGTACTTAATTTCTCCAGCATTCAATTTTTCAATGACTTCAGCCATTGTAAAGGGACCAATTTGATCGTATTGATTTTGCCCGGCCCCGAGTTGTTTCTTCAAAACAACCCACTCCCGGTCTTCTTCATCGTCTTCGTTTTTTAAAGTAATCGAAGTTTTTGTGAGTTCTGCGAGTTCAGAAAATTCGCTGATCGGCTTCCATTTATTATCGCCCTTTAGAAACACGAGATCGATTAAGGTCAAACGACCCGCACGAATTTCATCCTTTATGAAATTCTCATCGACAGGGCCCACGGCTTGGCCATCTTTACTGTAATACCACTTTGACATTTAAAGTCTTTCCTTACGACTTTTTGTCTGAGGTTTAAAACTCTCTAACTTCTTTAAGGCTTCCTCGTAAAAGCCCTGAAATCCTTTTCTTTCGGGACTTTTACTCAACCATTTTATCACATCTACCCTCTTAAGCCTACGAGAACGATAAGCCAAATACAGCCTTTCGCCCATCATTCCGCCGAGAAAGCGAGCCGCTTCGATGTAACTAGCTAGATCGCTAGGTTTGTAGCTGGTTTCGATGGAAACATCTTCGTAAATTGTAACTAATTCCTTCATTCTTTGGTCTAGAGCCAAAAGCAATGAATCTCGACCCCGATCTTTTGGATGCATGACTTCAAGCTGGTCCTTTAAGTCAGTGAGGGTTTGTGCATGCCTCTTATGGTTTATTAGCTTAGATACAAAAAAACCGACAGCTTCGATCCAAATCAAAGCGTTAAAGTCATTGGGCATTGCCCACATGAGGTTTTTTCTTCGGCACAATTGGGCATGAACATATTGTCCTGCGAGACCTGCGGCATGATTGAGCGAAGTTTGCGCAAGAACTATAATTCCTGCATTGGGTAGGAAGAAACTTCGATTGGTTTCAAGTAGCTCCTGGGCCAATGAGGCCTGGTCTTTTTCGAGGTAGGTTTTAATAACACTTTCTATGTTGTGACTTTCCGGAGTAAAAACTTGAAGTCGGTCTGTCTTTACTTCGACCCCCAAATCCCTCCCAATGAGACGAATCAATGAAGATACGTGATCAAGGTAATCAATGGATTCATCGAAATCTTCTTCGAGATCCACATCATAGTTTTCCTCTAAGTACATAAGATAACTTTGCCATTTCACCCAAGGAGGTGAACCCATCACACAGAAGTGACGACGACTAAACTTAACAACATCAATTTGAGTTTCCATCCCCCGCCGGGCTAGCTGAAAGTAAGTGCGTTCGGAATTCAAGTAGAGGATGACTTCCTTGGGGCTATCCCCTTTAAAATGGCTCAAAAAAGACTTTGGAAGGTGATTTCTTCCGACGTGAAAGTCACCGGCTAGAACGTAAATGAGGTCATTCGTTTGATGGTAAACTTTTTTGAGTATTCGACTTGCAAACGAATCGAAGTTCTTGGGATTTTCGGGATGGTTCTCTGGATGGAGGCCAATTATCGTAAAGCCTCTTTTTTTTGCCAATTCCAAAATTGGACGGTAACTCTCCCAGGGAAATCCCCAATTCTCTTCCCAGGAGATTTTTTCAAGGAACTCGGCTTCACTAATCTCATTGCGAGCATATCGGTCAATTTGTTCTTGCTCCTTGGCCGGGAAAATCTCTAGGGCGAGCACAACTTTCTGCCGCGCAGGTAATGAGCGAAGAATTTTAAGGTGTGTCCTTTGAGCCTGAGAAAACGGATGAAAATCGCCACCGAATACAATATCCGAAGACTGAAGTTGTTCCATGAGCTCTGACTTATTAGAGACGCGCCACGGTCTGTAAAAATCCCGTAAATATTCCTTCTGGTAAGCGCCAATCCAGGATGTATCCTGCCCGTATCGGATTTTGATTTGCTGCTTAATCTGATGGAGGAGCCTTTGGCGAGATTTAACCCACTTAGGATCCGATGGAAGCTTCATTCTCAAAATTCACCCTATGGCATTGAATTATTCTTCTATCCTATGGCTATTGTTGGTGATATTGTAGTCATGATTTGCAAAAAATAATGGAGATTCAACAATGTCTAGTGAAGTTAAGGAAAATTCTCTTAAAGGTCCTGGTCTATTAGTACTTATTCTTTCGACTTTGGGCGCAGCGGCTGTCCACGGCTACCTGACCATTCACCATTACAAAGTTAAAGCCGGGCAATTGGGAGGTGATAGCCTTTGCAATATCGGCGAAAAACTAAACTGCGATGTCGCCGCGGCCAGCTCCTATTCAGAGTTATTTGGAATTCCTCTGGCAATGCTCGGCGGATTTATGAACTTCTTCTTAGCGCTTCTCACTCTCCTTTATGCCTTTCGATTTTTCGGTGAAAATAACAAATCGGGTTTTAGAAACGCTATTTTTGGCACCACTTTGGTCATTTTCCTGACTTCAATCGTAATGGCAGCTATTACCTTCACTCAATTAGACTCCTATTGTCCATTTTGTATGGTCACATACGGCCTTTCAATTATCACTTTAATTGCCGCATGGATGTACATGAAAGAGGATAAATTGCTCGCGCTTTCGCCGTTAAACTTTCAAGCCCTTCAGCCTGGAATCATTCTAGCGGTTGTGACTCTCGCTTTCAGCTTTCTGTTCAGCAAGGTCTATAATAAGCAGTTTTTGGGCTCGGGAGCTTCCTCAATAATTGAAGCGAGCATTCAAGAATGGAAAACAAACTCTGTTAAAGATATTGCGACCTTATCACCCCTATCTCTAGGAGCCGATAAAGATAAAGCCGTAATGACCCTTGTGGAATTTGCTGATTTTCGCTGTGGTCACTGTAAAAATGCGGCACCAACGCTTAAAGCATTTGTTCAAGCAAACCCTGATGTTCGCCTTGAATTCCAGGCCTTCCCTTTAGACGGCGCATGCAACGAAGCGATTCCGCAGAGTTCGGGATCTTCTTGTGGCTTGGCCTACCTTGCCCATTGCGCCTCTGAACAAGATAAAGGCTGGGACGCCCACGAATGGATCTTTTCTCGACAAGGAACCTTCGTAACCAAAGACATCGTCGAAAACAAAATGACCGAGATGATTACAGACTTGGGATTAGATGGAGATAAGCTTAAGTCCTGCTACGAATCAGAAGAAACCCATGAACTCATTCGCAATCAGGCGAAACTGGGTAAAGAAGTCGGCGTTCTCGGAACGCCTACGATTTATGCAAACAATAAGAAGCTTCCTGGCGGTCAGATGCTGCCCATATTACTTGAGGCAAAGCGAGCCAGCCTACAAAAAAACTAGTACAGCGACGAAGATGTAACGAAGTCTTCGGTCGTGGAACTTTCTTTATAACGAGGCACGAGGAGGAAGCTGTACATAGGCGTACAGCGACGACGAAGTAACGAAGTCTTCGGTCGTGGAACTTTCTTTATAACGAGGCACGAGGAGGAAGCTGTACATAGGCGTACAGCGACGACGAAGTAACGAAGTTATAAAGAAAGTTAAAGGCCGATCAGTTCAAAGAAGAAGCCGGTGAAGCGCAATACAAAATCCCGCAGCGCAAACCACCACGATTCGGGATGGCGGTTCAAAACAACCTCTCTCACAAAGAGTACGCTGACGACTGTCGCAAGGGTGATTAGACTCCCCTTAACAAAAATAACGGTCGACTTCACGTCTTCAAGGCGGAGCTCTCGGTCGACAGCTTCGATCCTCTTTAGAACGATTTTTAACTCTCGATAGTGATTGTAGACCTTCTCTTGAAGTTCTTGTTGCTTTGAATTTCGCAAATGGGCCTTGGCCGAAAACTCACGCTTTGCTTGAATAGCGTTGATTAAGTCCTTGGCATACTGAACATAGCGCTCTGTTCGAGGCTTAAAGTCTGGGTAGTTATAGTGTGAGTCGACATAAAGTTCGAGCTCTCCCCGTGCTTTTGGAAATTCTTGGTTAATAACAAAAGAAAGAATTGCTCGCAGTAAGCCCTCTCTTCCCCCCAATTCATCTCGACTCAAGCCCGACTCACGTAGAATTTCTTCATCCGATAACTTAGTCGGTCGAATTAAATCCAAAGTCGGAGAAGAGACTTCTTCGAGGATCTTGTTTTGTTCTTCTAAGAGAGTTAATGCTTTCTCACCCATAGACTTTTTATCGGTTAGACTAAGCTACTAATTAAAAAATATGTTCAATAGCGCGTCCTGTTAGGACCTTTGTTTCATTCTTTGACAGGACTAGACCAATAGGTTGAAATAATACTGTCTAAGGACTAATTGAAGTGCTTTCTAAGTGGAACAATCTTCAATTGAGTTATCAAAGACACTTTTTTCAAGGAGGAATGAAGTGGCTAATTGGGATCAAGAAAAGGAAGAAACGACTGCCTTTTCTAAAACTGAAATCGACAGCATACCGGTACCACTTCCAAACGAGATTCCTGAGCCCCCTCAGCTCTCTGAATTGCCTAAGGACATCCTCCACTCTGGAACTGTAGAGACCCTGATCGGACAGAATGACGACCTCATGTCTCGACTTAAGGTTACCATTCGCAGACAATCACTACTCGAGCAGAAAATCATAGAGCTCAAGGATCGAAACCTCGAGGTTCAGGATCATGCCGACAATATCTTTCATCAAAATCAAATATTACGAGAGAAAGATAAACAAGCTTCTAAGCGTTTTATAGAACTTGAACAAAACCATTCGAAACTGAAAGAAGAACTTCAGCTCTACGAAATACGATATTCTGAACTTTCTGACCAAATGGATCACCGCAAACAAAGCTTGGTAAAACTTCAAGATACGAGCAAAAAGCTACTCTCTAGCTTTAAACGTTACCAGCGGCGAATCAAACGCTGGGTACGACCATTGATTCGCAGTTTGCAAAATGAATTAAAGGACTTAAAAGCAAAAATTCAGCTATTAGATCAAAGCCTCATCGACGAGCAAATGCGCCGTTCAGAGCTTAAAGATAAGAACCTGCAACTTGCTGAGCATATCGAGAACAAAGAAAAGCAGCATCAGCAGCAAATAAGTGCTTTAACAAACTCTTATGAACAAAAAATAGAAGAAAACATTAAAGGTGCAGAAGAGTTAAACGCAGAACTTAATTCAATCCGCGAAAGTCTTGAGATCTTCAAAAAGAAGGCTGAAGAAGCTAGCTTTTTGGCCAATGAGAATATTCGTCTTAAACGTCACCTTGATGAACTCGGCCTGAGAAGCCAAGAGAATATCGAATCCATTCAATCTCAATTGAACAGTTATCGCTCTGAGGCTAAATCCTCGAGCATTGAGATTGACCATCTCAGAGAAGAGCTTAACCAATCTCGGGATGAAAGACAGTTCCTTAAAGACGAAAATGATCGCCTTCAAGATCAGTTGGAGTCTCTGCAAATTCTCTGGAACGAAAAACAAAAAGAGAGCAAAGAACTTGTCGGCAAGTATCAAAGACTTCAGTCTATAAACCGTGAACTGGCCGGTAAATTGAAGTCACAATCCGTCGGAGACGCCAGAGGCGATGGCCTCTTAGAAAGTGCTCACGAAGAGCTTTCAGATCGAGTTAAAAACGTTCGCAAAGCACAGCAAAGCATGCAAAAAATTGAAGGTTTAATAGCTGAAATACAATCAGGAATTCCGCCGAAGCCCCAGCTTTAGCAGGCTTTAGTGTCTTCGCCTTCGGTATTTGTAGTTTGAGTCACCTGCACAGGTTCCACCGAAACCGCCGTTACAGTCGTTTCGGCCCAAGGTCTTGGGTCACCCTGGGCACCCACCATAGAAGGATTAATAACCTTATGGCTAAATGAATCGACGGCGCGATTCACATCTTCATAGATTTCAACATGGGATAAGCTACTTGCGGCGAAGATTTTTTTAAACTCAGAGCCAACTCCACAAAACTTCAATTGAGCTTGTTTGTTTTCGACAAGGTCAGACATGGCTTCGAGAAAGGGTTTGATTCCGTTTGAACCAACAAAACTTAGGTCTGTACAATTAAAAACGATCTTTCGCTCAGCAAGCTGGCCACAAGCGCGCTCAAAACCAACAGTAGCCTCAATATCAATTCTGCCAATTAAATCTACTACTAAAATGTCGTTATTTTCTTTTATTCTCGCCTGCATGAAGCCTCCAGCTCTACCAGTGAACACCCTAACAGAATATCAAATTACTACATAAGCTGACAACCTGGCCTTCTCGGCAGAAAAGGGCCTGATTTCTCGTATCATTCTGAGATCAGGAGGTTTTTTCGCAAAAATGTACACAGCTGTTGATTGCGGAAAACATTGAAACGTCTTAAAATGAAACAGTTTTCTAGCTACCTGAAAGAATCATCATGAAGATTTTCGGCAAGATTTTAGGTTTTCTTTTTGCGCCATTGGCTATAGGGCTTTATATCACATTTTCGTGGGCGTGGTTTGCCCTACAATTTTATGTGCAAATTTCTGACAACCTACCTAATGATTACGTTTACGAACAATTCAATATTTTTCATGAACGCACAATTGATCTTCGTCTTCTCGCCCGCGGAGAAAAGCCGCGACAAGATTATCGCAAACCAAAAGTAGCAATACTTGCTGTGGACGACGCTTCACTCAAAGAAATCGGTCAGTGGCCCTGGTCCAGAGAAGTTATTGGCCAGGTGATCGAAAAACTCTTTTCGTACGATCCGAAAGTTTTGGCTTTTGATATTGTCTGGGCCGAACCAGATCCAAAATCAGCTATCCCTGCCCTACTTGATTTAAAAAACTTTGCAGAGGACAACAGCATTTTGCCGCCTTTATTAGCAAAAAAAATTAATCAAGAAATGATAGATCTCAATACCGACGAGCAATTTGCCCAAGTCGTCGCTAAGTACTCGGATCGCCTCGTTATGGGTGCTTATTACAACGAACAATTTCGAGGACTTCAGTTAGGAGAGCCATTTCAAGATTTATGCTTTCAAGAGCTCTTTAAACTTCAAGACGCCTTTTATTATTTTGATCGAGAAGACCCTCTTGTTTACTCATCCTATGATGAGGAAGTCTTTCTCCCCTTCCAATGGGCCGACATTCTGATCGGGCACTTTGCGACCCTTGAGCTTTCGAGTATCAGAGATTGGCTCAAGGCTAATAGCGAAAACGAGCAAAAATTAAAAAGCCTCATTGCTCTTTTACAACGTTATGGAATTAAGCTCGATTTTAGGGGATATGTCGCCCTCGTTCAGTTCGTGGTCAATGACCGTATAGAAGATCTCAAACCAAAACTCATTGAACTCAATCCCATGCTCGCCCAATCCGAAAATCTCTTGCGGTTGGTGCACGCCATTCAAAAAATTGTCGATCGAAATGTAATAATAAAGCTCAAGGGACAAATCTATTCCACTCAAGAAGAGTACTGTCGCCGGTTTTTAGAACCCAACGACGAAATCCTCCCGAAATACAAGGCTGTCTATCCTGAAATGGAGAAGGAATATAAAGAGTTTTCAAATTTGAGCTTCGAGGATGGCCTAGCCAAATTTAAACGATCCAACTTAGACACGATGGTTCCTCAAACCTATGGATGGACTTATAATATTAAATCCGTGGCCCAAGGAACTAAGCACACAGGTTTTTTTAATGCCGTTCAAGATTCGGATGGATCCATTCGAAAGGGACGACTCTTTATAAAATCAGGCGAGCGACTCGTCCCTTCTCTTGCATTCGCTTCTTATCTTATCGGAAATAAATATGTGGCTGAAGTCCCCCTTAAAGGAGATGATTTCTCAGAGAGATCTACGTTTACCTATGTTTCGGATTTGAAGATTCTAAAAGATCCTCAATACCAAGACTTTCCAACTGAAGGCGAAGAATCTTCCGATGACCCCCATACTGAAGATGTTGTGACACACGTCCCAGTCGACTCAAAAGGTCACCTGGTTATTAATTATTCAGGGGGCGATCGTCAGTTCCCCTACCTCGAGGTCAGTGAACTCCTCAATGACAGCACCCAAGCCCGTGTCGCCGTTCGTTTGTACGATGATGTTAAGGGAACTTGGGGCGTAACAGAAAAAATGGTCGATAAAGCCGAATTCATCAAGGATACCTATTTTATTATGGGCGCTACAGCTGTGGGAATCTATGACTTGCGAGTCACACCATTTAACGAAAACTTTCCCGGAGTGGAAACCCACGCAAACGTCCTCGACAACCTCCTTCGTAACGACTTCTTAGTAAAAGACTTGGCCACAGAACAAATTAATATGCCAATCCTTTTGGTTGTCCTCGGTGTTATATTGTCTATAATAATCGCACAGTTCGGCGCACTCAGTGGTGCACTCGCTACTATCATGTCTCTCGTTGGCATCTTTTATTATGAGTCCCAGTTTTTGTTTGCCGAAGGTCTCGTTACAGTTATTCTTTTCCCTGTTCTTTTGGTGTTAATGCTCTATATCTTTTTAACAGGTTTTAAATACTTCACAGAAGAAGCGCAAAAAAGAGAACTTAAAGGAACTTTCCAAAAATACGTCTCTCCAAGTATTGTGAATGAAGTATTGAAAGATCCCACGAATTTACAGCTCGGTGGAAGAAAGCAAGTAATGACAGTTTTCTTTTCTGATATTCGGGGCTTTACTACAATTTCCGAAAAACTCGACCCCCAGGCCCTCTCTGACCTTCTTAATAGTTACCTCACTCCCATGACAGAGATCGTGTTTAAGAACAAAGGAACTCTAGATAAATACATGGGTGATGCAGTTATGGCCTTTTTTGGTGCACCCATCCCTTTTGAAGATCACGCCCTCATGGCTTGTCGATGCGCCCTTGAACAACTCGAAGAACTCGGTCGCCTTCAGGAACAATACGAAAAGCAAGGCTTGCCGGCAATCGATATTGGAATTGGTGTCAATACTGGCGAAATGTCCGTTGGAAACATGGGTTCGCAGACGGTTCGTAGTTACACAGTCATGGGCGATGCTGTGAACCTTGGAAGCCGTCTCGAGGGCATTAATAAGCAGTATGGAACACGTATCATCATCAGCGAATTTACCTATGAACAAGTTAAAGATAAAGTCGTCGCTCGTGAAATAGATTGGGTTCGAGTTAAAGGTAAGGCATTACCAGTTAGAATATTTGAGCTAGTCAGCGAAAAAGAACCACAATCCGACGTTATGTTCATGCTTGATAATTTTAAACAAGGTTTTATCAAATACCACGAAAAGGCATTTGATGCGGCCCTAGGCTGTTTTTCTGAAGCGCTTAATCACCGCCCAGACGATACAGTCTCAAAGCTTTATATTGATCGTTGTCAGCGATACATCGAAGCTCCTCCACCCGAAGATTGGGATGGCGTCTTCATTATGACAACGAAGTAAGGATGCTATGAAAATTAAAGTTCTCGGGTCCCATGGAAGTGTAAATCCCGGCTACCATACATCAAGTTATTTGGTAAATGATCAACTCTGTATCGATGCGGGCTCCTTATGTTCGTCTCTTTCCAACGAAGAGCAAATGAACTTAAAACACGTTTTCATAACACATCCCCACCTCGATCATATTAAAGACCTTGCATTTATTACCGAAAACACCTTCTCTCCGGCTCGAGAAACTCTTACAGTCTATTCGATACCCAGTGTTTTAAAAGATATTAAAGAGCATCTCTTTAACGATATCATTTGGCCTGACTTCACAAAAATTAATGTCGATAAGAGCGGAAGAAAGATTCTTGCCTACCAAGAAGTTGACTCTGAAGTTGAGGTTGCGGGCCTAAAAGTAAAGCCTGTGGATGTGAACCACCCAGGGAATGCTACTGGGTACACCGTGAGCGATGGCGAATCGACCGTGTTATTTACAGGGGATACTGGCCCGACCGACCAGATATGGTCTGATGCTAACAAAATAAGCAATTTAAAGGCTGTTTTCACTGAAATCACTTTTCCGGATCGCATGAAGTGGCTTGCTGAGGTCTCTGGCCACATGACGCCAAGTCTTTTGATGGACGACTTAAAAAAATTAGACGAAGTCAATACTCCGGTATATATTTCTCACTTTAAACCCTTATTTCTCGAAGAACTCATCGATGAATTTTATAACCTCTCACCCAAGCGAATGAAGCTTCTTCACCATCTGGATGAAATTTCACTTTAAGCACCTCTCACTATGAAAAACCTTTTACTATTGTGCTTTTACTTAACTCTTTTTTTCGTTGTGCCGGCTCAAGGCACAACGAATATTGGTGGCGTTTTACTCGACGCCAAGGTTATGGAAAGGGATCTCGATAAAAAGGTCACGATTCTAGAAGGGCAAGTGCAGGTTATCTTTAATCAACAGATTCTAAATTGTGATCGCGCTGAAATTTACTGGGAAAAAGATTTAATTATTGCAAAAGGGCGACTTACTATTCAGACTCCCACTGCTTATATCGAAGGGGACCGAGCCGAACTAAATACAAAAACTAATAAAGGCAAGATAATTAATGGTTACGTGCGTTCGGGGCAGGTCGTTCTCGAAGGAAAGGTGATTGAAAAACTCAACGACAAAGAGTTTATTGCCGATGACGCCTATTATACAGCTTGTACGACTTGCCCGCCCTCTTGGTCATTTACAGGAAGTAAAATTAAGGCAGAGATTGGTGGCTACGCCTATATTGATAACTCAATTCTTAGAATCGTTGATGTCCCGGTCTTTTGGCTACCCTATATAGTAGTACCCTTAAAGTCTAAAAGGCAAACGGGCCTACTTGTTCCCGCCTGGAACTATTCAGAAGAGGATGGAGCCTCATTTACGATTCCCTTTTTCTGGGCCATTAACCGCAGTCAAGATGCAACTTTGAGTGCTCGTTACTACACCCGTCGTGGTGAGTTCTTTAAAAGTGAATACCGCTATGTTCTCTCGCAAGAGAGTGAAGGGGCTTTTAATTTCGGCTTATTGAGAGACCGCGTATTTAAAGAAGAACCTCGCCTGCAAGGAAAAGTCGATGGTGATTACTATCGTTGGTTTGGCTCCTATAAGCATTACTTCAAGCTTCCTAACGGCTATGTCAGTCGGGCGAAAATTAATACTTCAAGTGATATCATGTACGCCAATGACTTTCCAGAGGACTTCCCCTTAGAAGGTGAGCCCGCATTAGAAAATCGAACGAGTCTCGCTAAAAATTTTGAAAAAGTGCACCTCAGTGCGGACATTACTTACAATATCAATCAGCTTAAAGAAAACCCCTTAGCCAATAATGAAGACGCCGTTCATCGCTTCCCGGAGCTCAAGTTTCAAATCAGGGAAACTCCAGTTTTCTCTGATCTTTATTTTAGTATGGATCTTCAGTACGTCCATTTTGCTCGAGATGGATATGCCTATGACGATGTTACTCTCCCTAATGATGTGGTGGGCGATGATTGCCAGGATGTAGATATTAAATGCCATGTTGCCGACGAGGATCGAGACGGAGTATTTAATGCTAATAAGGATTTGATTAGGACCGGAGAGAGAATGGATGTACGCCCTTCTCTAACCTATCCGATTCTTGTCGGTAAGTATTTAAACCTTACCCCCAAGGTTTCCTATCGCTACACCAAGTACGCTTTTACAGTCGACCCCCAAGATCAGGCCTTCGACACCAACCCTGTCCGCCAGTATTTTCAAACGCAGTTAAAAGCCAGCACTTCATTAGCTCGAATCTATCAAGGCTCCGATGTCAAACGTCAAGAGGCCTACAAACACGAGATTGTGGCCAATGTTCAGGGGTCAATCATTCCCTACTTTGAACAAACAAACTCCGCTTTTTTTGGCGACAGCTCTAATTATCCAGCCAATAAGCTTCTCGAGCCAATCTCAGACGTGGACTTTGTTGGCGAACGAGGTATTCAGTTTGATGATGTGGACAGGATTACCGATCGACAGCTCGTTACTTTTACACTCGATAATTACGTCACTCGAAAACTGGTCGATAAGAAGAATGTGGACTACAAAAGGATTGCACTTTTTAGACTTTCGCAAAGTTATGATTTTAACGAAGCCAAACGGAGTGGAAATAACCAGCCCTGGTCGGCTATTTCGGGCCTTGTCGATTTGCGGTTTAAGTATTTCAACACGAACACATCGGTTGATTACTTTCCGTACTTAGATATTGCCAACACCGCAACTCGAATGCAGTTCAATACTCCCGGAGGCAATTATTTTACTCTTGGGTATTCCCAGAGCTATATTATCCCCGAAGACCCTTCGACATTTATTGAAGATGATCGCATCGAAACTTTAGCACTCGGTGGTGGTCTCCGATGGAAGTATTTTAATATATCGGGATCGCTTCAACAGTCTCTGGTCTCATTCAAGATCAACCGTTGGAACCTCTATTTTGATCTCATTCCCCCAGGCAATTGTTGGGGCGTCAAACTTTGGATCCAAACAACAACTAACAACTCGCCCGACTGGCGTTTCTCTTTCGATTATAACTTTGGTGGAACTTAATTAGTTTCGAAGTGAGTCTTTCATTCGAAACCATCGTGACAAATTTCAATTCGTTTATTGTGATCCATCATATACCGAAAGGGCCTTGTAGCACTGCTGCTAATCCACCCAGAGACTCCTATGAAAAACGTATTTCTAGTATGGTCTATTTTTCCGCCATTCATCACGCATCCAGTGACTCCACCAGTCCCCTCTACAGCTCCGGGCCCATCACCCGGGTTGTTATCAGGAAATTGTGGCTTTTCAACCCATGTTTTGTAATTGGGACAAGCTCCTCCACAGTTACATGCATCAAATGTTCTCCAGCAATTGTTGTCATTTGGAACAAGAGGTGGATCAAAGTCTGAATCATCGGCGCGTAATCTAAAACTTAAAAAGCCCTCGGGCTGAAAGCCGACAGCAACTAGGTTTCCAGCGTAAAAAGTATACTCAGCGGCAAATGCTTTTGCTGCTGTGAAGTAGGCATTACCGAGTGCCATGCCTTCCCGAGTCTTCGCCCTGCCCCTTAAGGTCGTATAACTCGTAGAAACAATAGTGGCTATAATCCCTAAAATTGCTACGGCAACCATAAGCTCAATAAGATTCATACCGCACTGATTTCGAATGTTTTTGACTAAAAAATTAGAAATAGTTTTGATTCCTTTGAATTGGATTCTAGAACTTAAGTACCGTATAATTCGCCGCCAAACCATCAATGGCTCCCGTTTCGCCATCAAAAGTCGGATTAAAAGAAACCCGTGGGGGCTCGATCAAACGAAACTGGGTTGTTCCTTGGAGGCCTTCTTCTAATTGTCTTTGATTTTGCCGTTCTATTTGCCCGGGCAAAATATAAACAACATACACTCCAAGAAGAATTCCGGCGTAGAGGCCAATGGATGCTCCCCGTGCGATATTGTGGAGTTTATCTCCAGGTTGTTCTTCAAAGGCTAAGCTTGCAGCTCCCACCAGAGTTCCTGCGAGAACCCCGTAGGTACAGCTCATTACAAACTCTCGACCCGCCTGGGGATTCGAGCTCAAGGTATTAGATTGGGCCACAACAGGGCTACAGAGAAGTAATACAAATACGAGTGGAATTAGTCTCATACTTCTAGTTTTTGACTTAAGACCCGTGCTGTCAATCTCCATTATTTGAGAAATAGAAGGGAGCTTAAAGGTAGATACTGAATATGACCTTGGTCCTTAACAAAGGCGAAGACCAACTTCACCTCCCGACCCGATCCCTTTTGAAGGTAGGATTTGGCACGAAAAAGCCGTCTTATTTGCTTATCTGAGACGCGCTTATTTTTGAAAGCACCGGGCCCTGCCGTTTTCACCTCAACAAGTTCGAGGGACCTTCTATAACGACAGCAAATATCGATCTCCACTCCGATGAGCCTGCGCCTTTGCCAGAGAATTTCTCGACCTTTAAGAGTAAGATCCCTCGCACAGACTTTCTCAGCCCATAGGCCCTTTTCGCTTGAACTGAATTTTCTTTGAATACTTCTAGAGGTATTCCCTAACCCCTGCAAAGGACCTTCTATGGTGCTCACAGGGGCCAACTGACTCGATGGCCGTCCTGTGGTCTTTTGTTCCATAGCCTTTGTTCTTTTCAAAAAAGTAATCAGGGAAGTCCTTTGCATAGTTCATTAAGAGTCGATCACGGGCCACCTTGGCGATTATACTGGCCGCAGAGATGGGTTCAGCCCGCAAATCTCCTTTGACCAGGCAAATTTGCTCAATGCATGGATCTAACTCTTTAATTCTTTGATGACCATCGACGAGAAGTGGAAGCTTCTTCCATCCCGATAACTTCTCTCCCAATTCTCCGAGAGCCCTGCGCATTGCTAAAAAGGAGGCTTGAAGAATATTGATATCATCGATCTCATCAACGGTGGCAAAGCCAATACCATAGATAAGACTGTCCTTAATTTGTGGCTCTAGAATTTCTCTTCGCTTCTCGGAAATCTTTTTCGAATCGGTCAGTCCCTGAACTGACTGGTCCGGAGACATGAAAACGGCGGCGGCGTAAACTGGCCCAGCCAAACAACCTCTTCCCACTTCATCGATACCGATTGCACCTAGTGGATGAAGCTTGCGCCAGTCGTACATTTCGTCCATGAACCCTCCCAAAGAAAAATTGAAAAATTAGTATAGTGGGATTCAGGGAGATATCGAGATATTTTTTAATTTGGGCCCAAGGCATAAAAAAACCTCCGGGCGCAATGACCAGAGGTATTTCAAATAAATTACCTATTTAAAAAAGGTAATTACTTAGAAGCTTCTTCTTTAGCAGCCTCAACCTTAGGTGCTTTACCAGCAACAACTAAGTCAGACTGAATACGAGCTGCCTTACCACGTAACTTTCGGAGATAGAAAATTCGTGATTTTCTCACTTTACCATGTGAATGAACTTCAACTTTTGCAATAGCTGGTGATTGGAATGGGAAAGTTCTTTCCACACCAATTCCGCTCGACATCTTACGAACTGTAAAGCATCGACCCATGCCAGAACCTTGAACTTTAAGAACAACGCCTTTAAAGATCTGGATTCTTTCTTTCTCCCCCTCTTTAACCTTAACTGATACGGAAACCGTATCTCCAGTTTTAAAAGAAGGAAGCTTAGCTGCTTCTGTACGACCTAATGTCACTTTTCTAACGAGATCTGTCATTATCCTGCTCCTGATACAAGAAGCGAAGTTCTACCACGAACCTAGCAGTCGATCAAGCACAATTGTCACAGCCGATCGAACCGATAAGTGCCTGTAATCTTTAGGGGGAGCCCCCTTAATTGGCTCGAGGAGACCGTCCACATTATTGAGTAAATCGTCGGCTAATCCAAAGCCGGTTCCAAAGAGAATGAGAGTGGGTGGCCCTTCGGCTTCGATTTCGGACCTAAGTTCCCGAAATTTATAGAGTTTTTGATGAGGAATGCTTCTCGCTGTGGTAGCGATCACTCGGGCATTTTCTTGCCCCCAATCCTTGATAGCGAG
>JAUHWN010000103.1 GCA_030424665.1 Bdellovibrionia bacterium
TGCAAACCCAGTCCTAAATTAAAAGGCACGCCCACGGAAAGTATTGTATCGAGGGCCCTTCTGCGCAAAGAATCGATTGGAATATTCTCGGTCAATTTAAAGGGATCAAATTTCATGATTTCTCTTTCGCTATATTTATATTATTTACTCTCGGCAACTGAAGATCTTGGCATTTCGGCCAATGTTTTTTCGTAATCCTTTATAAACTCTTCGATAATTTCCCGACAGGGTTTTATATCGTGGACAAGTCCAACAGACTGACCAGCACTCCAAACTTCTTTCCAGCTACTTTTGGTCGCTGCCTTCTCTAGAGTCTTCATTCCTGCCAAGTGAATCAATGGAGTAATGTATTGCTTCGAATACTTATTATCTTTTAGTTTTTTAACGAGCCACGGAAGTTCTGTTCCCATCTTTTTGACGTAGGGAGTGTTTATAACAGCCGCTGGGGTCCCAGAAACTTTCGAAGTAAGAACGATGTCTTCTGGAGTCGAATCCACCACAGCTTTTTTATAATTTTGATCGATTTTTGCTTCAGTACAGGCGATAAAACGAGTCCCCACACTCACCGCGCTCGCCCCCAAAGCCAAGGCTGCGGCCATTTGTCGACCACTTGCAATTCCACCGGCCGCAGCTATAGGAATCGTCAATTCACTTTTAAGCCAAGGAATTAAAACCAAGGGAGAAATAGGCCCAGCATGGCCACCGGCTCCCGATCCCACTGCGATCACACCGTCGGCCCCCAGGTCTTGAACCTTCTTGCCGTGCTCAAGATTAGTAACATCACAAAATACTTTGGCCCCATTTTTATGGGCTTCTTTAATAACATCTTTTGGGTTGCCTAAAGACGTAATAAACAAATCCACACCGTGATCAAGACTGGCTTTGATATCTGGAGTCTGCCTCGGATTTGATTTGTTGACGATGATATTCACACAGATTGGTTTTTTCGTGCGCTCACGAATTCGCTTGAGAGCTTTTGCAAATTCTTCGGCCGGCCTAAAATTCAACGAGGGAAAGGCCCCTATGGCACCGGCCTCTGAACTCTCGACAACCATGTCTTCGTTAGAAACGAGAAACATCGGAGCGGCGATAATGGGATAATCACATTTCATGAGTTGCGTAAATTCGTTTGTAATTGACATCAACAGCCTTTTTTTTAAATTGGATTGTGGAAGACTAATAAAGTCTTCCCGCAAATAAGGATACTCGTAAAATGAAGTGTAATATAGCGACTTGGGATCGTGCATTGAGAATCTTTACAGGATTCATACTCCTGACCTGGGCTTTCATGGGTGGTCCGTGGTGGATGTTCATAGGCATCGTTTCCCTTGCGACCGGCGCCTGGGGCTTCTCTCCGACCTACGCCTTGCTAAAAACTGGGACACTTAGAGAAAAGTCCTAATTTAACTCGACTTTAGTCCATAAGTTCGACACTTTGCCCTAAACTTATCTAAGAATTTCAATAACTTGGCTTTAAGCTCCTGGGATTAAATTCCGAAAACTATTATGGAGGAGTTTAATCATGGCAGATATCCTAATCGTCGATGACGACGTCGCTATTTTAAAATTCGGCGAGGTTCTATTAGGGAAATTTGGCTACTCAGTAAAGACATCAGATAATGTCCTCGATGCTATTGAAAAGATCAAACATAACAGCTTTGACCTCGTCTTAACTGACGCCAATATGCCACGCTTTACAGGCTTTGATTTAGTGCGGACTCTTCGTTCTGAAGAACGCTTTAAGGATCTCCCCGTCGCTATGCTCACCGGGCGTAAAGAAAAAGAAGATATCAAACGTGCCATCGCGCTCGGCATTGATGACTACATTATCAAACCGATTAAGCCTGAACTCTTTATCGAAAAAGTAAGAAGCCTTCTCGATCGAAAAGGTCAGGCTAAGAAGAACCGTGAAGGTTCTACTGGAGTGAAGCTGGATGCCACTGGTTTTGTAAGACTCGATATTAATCTGACAGGCATCAACGCCCAAGGAGTTGAGTTTATAACACCGCAGTTTTTCGACAAGGGTACAGCACTGAGTCTTGGGAGTATCGTCCTTAGTGAGCACAGCCTCCAGCTCCCCCAATTAAAAGTTTCACAAAGTCGTCCCATCGAAAAAGACGGAAGGGAACACTGGCTGGTAAAAACGGTTTACTGTGGAGCGACCGAAGATTTTAAAAAGAAAGTAAATGACTGGATACAGTTCATGAACCAACAGAATATGGCCTCATAAAGGAAAGTATTATGCACATACTACTTGCTGAAGACGACAAAAATATTACTTTAATTCTGCAACTCGTCCTCGAGAAACTGGGCAAACACCAAGTGACTTTGGCCGAAAACGGTCAAGTTGCATTAGAAAAAGCCCTCAACAATAGCTACGACCTCATTCTTCTCGATGGAATGATGCCCAAGATGACTGGCCTCGAAGTTTTACGGACAATTAGTAAAGAACTGCCACAAAGACCACCTGTCATCTATTTGAGTGCCAAGACCGATCAAAAAGATTTGGACGAAATCAAAACTCTCGGTGCCGGCCACATACAAAAGCCTTTTGATCCAGAAAAGATAAATCAAAAAATTGCTGACTTTATGGAAGGAGAAAGCAAACAAGCCTCATGAGAACCTTGCGGAGCCGATTCAACATTCTATTTATTCTGGTTATTGGGAGTGGCGTGATATTTAGTCTCGCCGCTGTTGACTCCTATGATCGAATTTCAGAGGCTCAAGACTCAATGGACTCCAGCTTTCAGTTGCGAAACCTAGTCGGTCAACTGCCCCGCTACCAATTTGATAAAGACTATTTTGAAAAACTAAAAACCTTAAGGAATCAACTCAAAGACGAAAATCGAAGACAACTCCTCACCCATGTGATTGCTGCCTACGGTTCAAGAAATCCACAACTCCTCTCACGTCGGGCTGAGCAATATGAATCTTTCGAACAAAAGCAATACAAAATAATTAAAGAAACCATATCTGCCGAAAAACAAATACTCTATCGCAATGGAACTCTGGCTTTTGCCCTCCCCTTGTTTTTTATTCTATTACTCATCGGCTACTTGAAAATGGGTCTATTTAATCCACTAAAAAGACTTTCAGATCGCATGCTTGATTTTCTTGGCGATAAGTACTCGTTTAAATTTATGATCCCGGAGGACAATGAAATCGGCGACCTCCAACGCACATTCAACTCATTGGCCCAACGAGTTCTCAACAACATGGATGAGCTTAAAGACTTAGATCGAGCTAAATCAGAATTTTTAAGTATCGCTTCCCACGAGTTGCGAACGCCTATGACATCAATCAAAGGATCACTCAGTCTTTTAAAAAGTGGAGTCCTTGGGCAACTCGACAAGTCCTCGCTCCGATTAATAAGAATTGCAGAGAGTGAATCCGATCGTTTAATCCGCTTGATTAACGATCTACTTGACCTTGCAAAGATTGAGTCACGGTCTCTCGCTCTTAAAAAAGACTGGGTTCCTCTGGACAGTCTCCTAGAAAAATCTCTCGAGGGCCTTCTCGGGCTGGCTGAAACAGCAGAGGTTCGTTTAAAACTTCAAACCTTCAAAAAGTCCATCGAAATAAAGGTCGACGCCGATCGTTTTCAACAGATCATCACTAACTTGGTCTCCAATGCCATCAAGTTTAGCCCCCAAGGTTCTGAGGTCTTGGTTCACGTTCATCTTAATCAAAAGGGTGATCTTGCTATTGATGTTAAGGACCAGGGCCCAGGGATCGCCATTGAGGACCAGGAACTCATTTTTGAGAAGTTCAGACAAACCAACGGCACCCAAGAAAGTCAGCTCGTTAAGGGGACTGGTCTCGGGTTAGCTATAGCGAAGGCACTTATTTTTGAGCACGGCGGAATGATTGGTGTTCAATCTGCACCTGGCCAGGGCTCTACATTTTATATTGTATTAAAAGAATGGCGTAAGGCTCCCGTCGAACCGATCGTCTTTACCAATAAAAGCGAAACTGTGAATGAAACAACTAAGACCACACCAAGGGCAGCGGCATGAATTTAGATGACGTTATGGGGGAACTCCGCGAGGAGTACCTACAGAGTTTTGAACTAAAAGTAAAAAACCTAGCGGGCAATCTCGAAAACAAAGAGTACGACCTGATAGAACTTGAGTTTCACAAAATGAAAGGTACGGGCGAAACCTACGGCATACCCGAGATTTCTCAACTCGGTTACGTCGTTGAAAAAATTTGCCAGACAAAACAAAACGCGATTACCGAAGCCTTTCCTCTTGCCATCGAATTAATACACCTCATCGTTCAAGAACGCAGCCAAGAAAAAGGGATCGACCTTAAAGCAAACTCTAGCTTTTTAAAGCTGGAATCCATCGCAGAATAGACCTCGCCCGACCAAAAAGGTCGGGTTCTGACTTGTAATCTCGTTTTTCACCGGGTGCGCAATTCAGTCCTTTTAGTTTACATATCCAATCCCAAGTCCTAATCTAAAGATAAATAGCTCTACAGGGAGGACCCATGGCTTTGACGGGACTGGACCAGTTTTTAAAAGATGATCAAATTCTTACCGGCGATGCTGATATAAAAAACTACGGTCGGGATTGGACCAAATTCTTTACCCCAAATGCCCAAGCCATTGTCTTTCCTAAATCAACTGAAGAAGTTCTCGAATTAGTTAAATGGGCTCGCACAACAAAAACAGCCCTCGTTCCTTCAGGCGGAAGAACCGGACTCAGTGGTGGCGCCGTGGCCATTCAAAGAGAAGTTGTGGTTTCCTTTGAGAAAATGAATAAGATTCTCTCCTATTCTGATGAAGACCGCATCGCCCGCGTGCAGGCTGGAGTTGTCACCGAAGACCTGCAAAATTTTGCCTTCGAAAAAGGTCAATACTTTCCTGTAGATTTTGCGGCCAAAGGCTCCAGTCACATTGGCGGCAATATCGCTACCAATGCCGGAGGGGTTAAAGTTATTCGCTACGGGTTGATGCGTGATTGGGTTAGTTCAATGACGGTGGTTACAGGCCGCGGTGAAGTCATGGAACTCAACAATGACCTCATTAAAAATGCCAGCGGGTATGACTTGAGACATTTAATGATTGGATCGGAAGGTACTTTGGGATTAGTCACTGAAGCTTCTATCAAGTTCACTCGAAAACCAAATGATCCGCTCTTGTTTTTGGTGGCTCTCAACCACCTCGATAATACCATGGATGTTTTTAAAGCTTTTCGAGATCAAACGAATCTCTTGGCTTTCGAAATTTACGACGAACTGGCCCTGCAATACGTTTTAAAGGCGCAAAGCAATCTATCGAGACCCCTCGAAACCGTGGCTCCATTTTATTTACTCATCGAAGTCGAAAGCGAAGGCGACAACTCCGAAGAAAAAGTCCTCAGTGTTTTTGAGTCCTGTCTCGAAAAAGAGTGGCTCACAGATGGGATACTCAGTCAGTCTGATCAGCAGAGTAAAGATCTTTGGGCCATTCGCGAGAACATCACCGAGGCCTGTGCCCATAGAACTCCCTATAAAAACGATGTATCGGTGAAAATTTCTCAGGTGACACCCTTTTTAAAAGACCTCGATATCGTCCTCAAAAAAGAATATCCCAGCTCTGAGGTGGTTTGGTTTGGCCATGTCGGTGACGGCAACCTCCACATCTCCATACTTCGGCCCGAAACCATGACCCCCGAAGAATTCTACAAATCATCCCAATCTATTGATGATGTTGTTTTCTCTAAGGTGAAGGAGTATGGAGGTTCGGTCTCGGCGGAGCATGGTGTTGGAATTATTAAGAAAAAACACCTGAATTACACTCGATCTGAAGCTGAAATTTCGGCCATGAAAGCCATCAAAGCTTTCTTTGACCCGGATCAGATCCTCAATCCCGGAAAAATCTTTGATTAAGCTCCTCAAACCAGGCTCAGTTCTATCTGAGCCTCGATTCATAAAGCCTTGAACTCACAGGAAGAATCCTAGTTCCGTCTGCTGCTAGCGCAAAATTACATATATAGACAAAACATATTTCAATACAAAGATAAGATTTTGACAAATTGGTGGATATTTTGTTCAACAGAACCAGGGTTTAGGAAAACTGAAGTTCTGTAGAGCTCTCCGCAAAGAGAGCTCTTCGAATATCTGGGGAGGAATAATGCAATCTAGCTTAAAGAGCCTTAGGAATAAGGCGCTCATCTTTAGCATCCTATTTTTTAATTCACAGATTCTTTTGGCCATCGAGACCGCTCGAGTATTACCTAAAGGAATCTTTAGAGCGCGACTCGCTACTGTAAGAACTGGTTCAATTACCGATACTTACAATAGCTCTGGTCAACTGACTCCGATCGCAGGCGGTCTTAATCAGTCCGTAACTGTCGATACCTTAGCTGCAAGCGAACCAGCTCTCGGCCAGTTAAGAGATGCCTTGAACAACCTTTCTCCAGGTCTTGGCCAAGAATTAATGGCCGCTAATATCTACAGTGACTTTGATGCTCAAGTCGCTCAATTCGTTCCTGCCCTCGAGTACGGCTTAACCAGCAAACTCAGCTTGGGGATTCGAATTCCAGTCGTACAAAGAGATATTCGCACTTCGATGCGTGTTGATGGCGTCAATAACTCAGCTGCCATTGCCGCAACAATGGGAACACTATCTCCCGCTTTGACTGCAGGTCTCCAACAAGCTTCAGCCACCACACTAAATACTCGATTTTTTGAATCGGCCCTTTTTACAAGTAAAGGCTATCAATCGCCCAATGGACGCATTCAAGGAACTGAACTCGGCGACGTCGAAGTGGGTGCCGCATATAACTTCTTTAAGTCCGAAAAAGTCATGGCGACAACTCAATTGGGATTTCGTCTTCCGACCGGTACTATGGGTGAACTCGATAACTTTTTTGATAGCGGTGTTGGCGAAGGAAGCCTTTCTTTTGGAGCCTACTTTTTTGAAGAGTACAACCCAACGGATCGTATCATGCTTTCAGCTGCACAAAAATTCGAGTACCACTTCTCTGATACTCGAAGAAGAGCAGTGCCCCTCAACCCTGGTGATTCAATTCCTTCTATTCTCGATGCCGATGGACAGGTTCAAGATGTCACTCGCACCCGTGGTCTTCAGTTTATGGGAGAACTTGGCGCCACGACCTATATGTATGATCGTTCCGTTCAATTTTGGGCGGCCACTCAATACGAAACCGAAGGGTCTGCTTCATACTCGGGTCCCGGCGATCTTTACTATGAAGGCCTAGGTGCTGATAGCTTCTACCAATACTGGGGTGGAGAAATTGGCTTCAAATACTCGACTCTCAGAGCCTTTGTTAACAAGAAAGCTTCTATTCCTTATGAGTTTAGTCTGCAGTACAACCGAAAACTCTCAGGTCAAAACGTAAGTATGTCTTCATACGGACGCGCCGATCTCGTGGTTTATTTCTAAGAAAGGAGAATGGGAATGTTAAAACTAACGACACAAAAAATACTACTTCTAATTCTCGCCTCACTGGCCGTTGCCTGCTCTCCTGAAAAAGAAGAGTTTAAGACGAGAACTTTTGTTGAACCAAAATCACCAGGCCAGGGGACCAATAATGTCTTCAAGCCTGTTCACAGCCCCGTTGCCCAACTCGGTGTCGGTACGACGACAGATGCTTGTACCCGAATCGAAGAATTGAGCATGATGGGTGTTAATGATCCAATGATCAGAAACGACTTCGCCATCTTCGAAACCTTCAATTATCAAACCAATGAAGCCCAGGTTTACCTCGGCAACCCATTCACTGAGTTTGTATTAACTGAAAACATTGAAGTTCCTGGCGATGAAGAGTTTTTTCAACTCGCGACCGACCGCTATAACTCAGGTCAATTGAGTTGGCTCGAGTACAACGCGCTTAAGCTGGCAAAAAGTGCCAACAACGGTATTTACCGCAAGCTTAAGTACGGCGCGGTCAATGACGAAGTTGAGTCAGCCATGCCCGGCCTTTTTGCCGAAGGCACTGCCTTTGATAAGTCTCTTTACGGCTCCTTAATGAAAAAGGCGACCGATCTATCAAAGCTCGACCCAAGTTTTATTAATAAATACATGACCCAGGAAATGCCACTTTTTACTTCGAGAGTTTGGTCGACGCGCAGCCAAGAAATGGCCACATCTCTTCGCTCGGCTCTCGCCGGAGTCTATGGACCTGAGAACACTTTTGTTCCCGCCGAACAAAAACTCTGTGGCTTTATTTTAATGCAAAGACTTTTTGGTCAACTCCTCGCTCTAAAGGGTTACGAGGCGACTCTACCAAAATCAAACGGACGTCTTGCTAAAATCGATAGCGAAGAACTCCCATTTGACACCTATGATGTCTTTGGTGGCTTCACTGATCCCCAGGGCGGAAGTGTTATTCTCTCTCCTGACGAAATTGCCAATTATTCACCGGCAAAACCTCTGGTTTTAAACCCACGTCCAGAGACGCAAGGTAAGGAACTCGAAGAACTTCTCAGCTACATCGAGAGCATGACCTATATATTAGAGGCAACAAGCCCAGTGAACTCTTGGGTGGCCGATAATGACTACCTCTTTGGTGATACTACGAATCCAGAGTCACCGGCACTGGCTCCGGCTGAAGCCCATTCATTGGCGCTTGGTTTACTTCTTATTGGCTTTAAAAACTTGGCAGCACAAAACATCGTTTTCACAAACGCTAAAGGGCAACGTCTTGCCGAAGGTGAGAGCGCAGCTGGCTTTGCTCTGATTAACCCCAGTGTATCGACAGATGAAACTCAGCTCTCAATTAAAAACGTGACATCACTTTTTAGAACTGTCGTTTATCTCTCGGACCTTCTCGATCGTATGTCGCAAAAAACTCCCGACTACCTTGAGAGCATGAACGGAGCACTTACAAAATCGACTCTCGCTCAACTTCTAGGTCGAACCATGTTTGCCCAAGAAGAATTAGATGAGATCCTTGGCCCCGATGGACAAGGCAGTATTTTGCGAAATAGCCTCACCGACCTGCAACTTCCTTTGGTCTTAATGATCAAACGATTTGCTACGATGAAAGGTTTTTGTGCGACCGATATCAATTGGAACCTAAAAACCGGTCAAGTGGCCCAAGATGGTCAATGTTCAAGAGAAGATGTCAAAGAAGTTATTAGTGCTCTTTCACTTCTCGGTAATAAGACAAGAACTCAGTTTCTTGTCGACGTTGAGGACGACCCTGAAAAAGCTGTCGACCTCGCTATCAATGGCGACATCCAACTTTAAGTTGGTGTCGTCACACTCAATTATTCAATCCTATTGAATCAAAGCCACCGGGATGGTGGCTTTTCAAGGAGACCAAGGATGAGGACTTTTCTTTTTTCAATACTATTTGTGTTCAGTTCATTGTCCCACGCCAGTAATGACCCTATGGCTGATACCTTTCACCATCGGATGGAGTTACGGGAACCCTATATCTACCAGGGCACAACCTATTCAGAGGCTTCGCCTTTACCAGCAAGTATTGAAGACGTGAGGCAGTGGGAGCTCGAATCCCTTCTTGAATTTGCTCGCATCTACGACCTTTTTTCTGTGGGCTTTAGCTACGAACTTCACCCGGTCAGCTACGTCGGAAAAAAAGAGGGCGAAACCATCTCTTATAGCTTTTCGATTGATATTTTAAAGCACGGAGAACTTTTCACAAGACGACTTTATTTCCTCGCCCGAAGAGTTGATGGCGTCTTTTACACCTACCATATCGGCAACTACGACTATTAGAATTGCTACCGCAATTTACATGACTGTCCTGTTAATTATGAGACACATCTGTGTACAGTTTTGACGTTTCAATCCTAAACATTCTCTAAAGGATCCATAGAAACTCCCTCATTTCAGAGGCTTATAGCTCTCCTCTTAAAATCCTCGATGCCCAACTCTTGGCCTAAAGCTTGTATTAAATAGCAACGGGTACATTAACTATGGGTTTGGCTTCGAAAGCTTCGAGGTTAAATTTGGGGGGAAAATGATGGTTTCTTTGACGGCTCTATTCAGAGCACTTCTACTTTCTTGTTTTTTATTGGCATTAACTGCATGCGGAAATAATTTTTTTGCAGATCCTAACCTCTTTCAACTCGATCACCATGCCGAGTCTGTGGATGCATCGGATCTTGAACTCAGAGAAGGCTATGTATTAGTGGGCGACCTCGCCGTTCACCGCAGCCAAATCGATGAAGAGGATCTAAAGAACCTTTTCCCTGAAGATTATGAAGCCCATATCGAAGAAGTTAGACAATCCGGGGTTTTTGAATCCAATATTAATACATGGCCAGGCGGAGTCATGCCCTTGACATTTAGAGGGCTCAACCGCAACCAACAAAACCAGGTTTTGTCTTTTTGTGAAGAAATGGCCCGTAACGCAAACATTCGCTGTAAACGTCGTGAAAACGAAAGGGATTACGTCGAAGTTCAATTCAGTAGCCGCTATCGATGTGGTGGAAGTTATTACGGTCGAATCGGCGGCAAACAGGAACTCTGGCTCTATAATGACTCTGAATGTTTTGTCGAAAGAACGATAAAACACGAAATTATGCACGCTTTTGGAGTTGGCCACGAACAAAACAGAATTGATCGCGACCAGTTCGTAGATATTCACTGGAACAATATGAACCAAAGCAGTCGTTCAAACTTTGCCAAAATCACTGTCGACACCGTTAAAACAGGACGATATGATTTCGACTCCATCATGCACTATGCTTCCTTTCAAAGCCAAAGGATGAGAGGCCTCCACACAATCACAAGAAAACAAAGGGTTCGCGTTGCACCCAGTAATTGTCAGTATCCCAATCCGAGCTATCCAGACAATATTTGCAGAAATGGTGGAATGACCGACCTTATTCCATTAAACAGAGTCCCATCAGCTCTGGACAATCAAATTCTATCCATGGTTTACGGACAGCCTCAATCCGTTGAAGACAATCGAGATTTTGTAAGACAAGTTTTTCAGGATTTCTTTAATCGCATGCCTGGTGATAACGGTCTCAACTACTGGACCACACAACTCCAAACTAAAAACGAGAACATCGTTAAAAGAGATATTTTAGTCAATTCCCAGGGAAGTGATAGAAACTTTCTCATTAATAACAGATCCCAAGAGGCCAGACAGTTTCTTACGGAAAATGGCTTTGCAATTCCAAGCTGGCTCCTTTTCTGTTCTCCAGGGACTCGGAACGAGTGCGGTAGCATAGCCAACGGTAAACTTTTTCAAAACTGTAATGGCGATGGAACAGCCTACGGTGCTTGTAACATCGTAGAGTGTGACTCTGGCTATCAAAGATCTGGAAATTCATGTGTCGCGATGCAAGCACCAGTCACCCCTCAAAATGAAAACGTCATAAAGGCGATCTATGAAAAGTATTTCAACCGTATGCCAGAAATGGCCGGGCTTAACTACTGGGCGCAACAACTTCAGTCTCGAAGTGCCAGGGTCGTTGAAAAAGATATTATTTATGGTGCCAGCACGACAAACGGTAGCATGACGGCGAGTGGACTCAGTGACCGAAGTTACATTCTTAGAAATACCGCAAGTACAGCAAGAAGTTTCCTGACCGGAAATGGCTTTGCTCTCCCAAGTTGGTTACGAGTTTGTACTCCGGGCGCCCTTAGATATTGTTCTACAATATCAAATGGCAGGCGCTTCTCGGAATGTAATGCGACAGCTACGGGCTATGGCTCTTGTAATATAACAATTTGTAACTCTGGTTTTAGACTTTCAGGCGGACGTTGCGTAGCGATCTCACCAACTCCAACGCCGACTCCAATGCCAACACCGCCTCCAGCTCCTCAACTGAGTGCCGACGAAAGTGCGGTAAATAAAATTTATCTCAAGTACTTTAATCGAAATGCAGAGCAAGGAGGTCTCAATTATTGGACCCCGCTCTATCGAAGTCGAGGGGCTACAGTGACAGAAAAAGACATTATATTTGGTGCGAGCGCTACCGTACCCAGCGGTCAAACCAAGAGCGATCGACAAAAAATTATTGACTCGCCCACTAAGGCCAAGAGCTTCTTGATGTCTAATGGATTTCCTTTACCAAACTGGCTGAAGTAATGAAACTCAAAGCTTGGTCTTTTAAAGTTGATTTGTAAATGACTTAAATCTCAACTGTTTAAAATAAAAACCGGTATCCCTTAGATTCCGGTTTTTTTTATCGCCAAGAACAGTTCTACCTTTGCCCGCGGGCGCCGGTCTTTTCAGGGTCCAAGGCTGGAAAGATATCGTAAAAAAGAGACGTCTCTTCGAGGGTTTCTTCATCGTTGATAAGATGGTCAAAGCGCAGGCCATCGCGACGGTCCCAACCAGTTAGCGTGGAAAAGTAAAATAAGGGTACGTCGAGCTTCGGGTACATGATACTGCACCAATATCGGAGCTGACCTTTTTCAACTTGAGAGTATCTATAGCGTTCTTTGATATCGGCAATCTTTGCGTCGTCGGTATAGTACCCTACGACGCAAATTCCATTTGAATTAGCATCAATCACTTTTGGCCGATCGATCCCATCAAGATAAGTCAAAAAACTAGAAAAACTTTGTATTTCAAAGTCTTCTTGGTTCGCCTCGATGCGATCCAGGTAACTTTGACGAAAGCTCACTTTTTCAATCCAACGAGCCCAGTAAAAATCGGGGATCTTTACCGCGTAGGTATCAAGACAGCCAGCTTGAGGAGCTTCAAAACCACCAGCCCAATAATTGGGAGTAAAGCAAGCCCCCTCATATTTAAGAAAGATATACCCACCGGCAAACCAAGTTTCGGTAATAGGGACACGTACTGGCTCATCATCCCTAAAAGCTACACGATCAGTTCGCGGTCGGTCCTCAGGAACATTTATAAAAAGATTCGAAACCGGATGCCTCTCTCCATCCAGTCCGAAGTCCGACAATTTTAAATCAAAATTTACATCTTCATCTGTGTAGAGGCCTGACTCTGCGCCAGCAAACATAGGGTACATAAGGCCGAGCATGACCAAAATAAAAAATAGATTTTTCATAGCAAGTCTCCAATCCGGTGAATTGCTATGGAAGACTCATTCCAGTCTACTATCTGAATTTCCATTGAATATTGAACACTCGTCTTGCCGATATGAAAGACCGATGCGTGAAATTGACGCCCAACTCTTCGACAATCATACCCATTTTGGCACCACACATGCCGCAAAATCCTGGTATTTTCCTGAACTCAATCGAAGTCTTAAGAAGTAATTACTGCCGAAAAGCTAACACAGGCCACTACAATGCAGCTGCTTCGGCTTTCATTTTACTGATTTCCGTGCGCAAGCCTCGCTGTTGTCCGCGCAAACTCTGCAGCCTCGAATTTAGGTCTTTGATTTCTTTATCAAGGAGTTTTCTCTCTTCTAAAATGGCCCGTTGCCGATTGCTAAGGGGGCGAATGACATTCCCTTTGTCATCTGTTTTAGGCTCCGAAACAAAGGGAAGTTTTGCCAGACGTGCTCGACTGCTTCGAAGATCGCGATTCACCTGACGTTCTTGACTGCGAAGAAGTCGCAGTTCCTTTTCTTTTTGCACGGCTAATTCGCTTAAATACTTTTTTCGCCCTTCAGAGTACTTTTTAATAAATTCGGGCTCGAGATCCCCAGGACATATTTTATTAAAACCCGCTCCGCTTGAGCCTAGGCGGTGAGCATTTTCTGGCTTACAGTAGACGCGAACTCCCGCCTCATGCTTAGCCCGTAAAACCTTGAGGTTACTTCCATCACAAAGATCCGGGTTAAATTCTTTACCGCTCTTCCCAGTTTGAAAAACCGTTTCTGGTTTGCAGTACTTACTCATCCCCGCTTTAAAACCCAGGTCAATGGCCTGGTAATCTACATAGACATCTTCGGCTTCACACTTTTTTGCAAAACTATCGGCGTTAAACCGCACTCCCGACATGGCTACTTTTTTTCCGTGTTCATACCAATTGGTATTTTCACAGGCTTTTTTAAAAGCAGAAACGCAACCACTAAAAACAAATGCCATCAAAAGTACACTTAATAAACGCCCCATAATCCCCTCAAATATTACTTTTAAATACGGCCCTTAAGCCCAAATCACAATTATAAAAATCTCTACGACTTCGAATCTCAATTAAAATCTAATGCGAGATGCGTGTCCTTAAACAGGCATCGAGTTCATTAACTTCATCAATAATTTTCGCAGGCTGGCCTTCAGCCATATCCATCACCAAATAACCAATATCAGGATCAGTTGCCAAATACTGACCTAAAATGTTCACCCCGTGTTTTGAAACAATCGAGTTGATATCTCCCAATACTCCGGGAACGTTTTTATGTACGTTGATAAGGCGGTGCGAATTTTCTCGGTAGGCCTGAGCAACAATCGGAAAGTTAACACTACCATAGGTACTCCCCTCGCGAATCAACGACATAACACTCGCACTCACTTCGTTGCCAATATTTTCTTGGGCTTCTTCGGTACTTCCACCAATGTGCGGAGTGAGGATAACGTTTTCAATGTTCTGCAAACGCGATTCAAAAGACTCTTTATTACTCTTAGGCTCTTTGGGGTATACATCCACAGCTGCTCCGTGAATATGTCCAGCCTCAAGCTTTTCGGCCAGGGCTTCGATATCAACCACTTTTCCGCGACTGAGATTCAATAAGTAAGAAGCCTTTTTCATTTGCCCCAGTTCTTTTGCAGTCATCATGTTACGTGTCTCAGGCGTATCAGGTACATGTAAAGTGACAAAGTCGCTCGTCGAAAGAAGTTCTTGTAAACTATCGCAAGCTCGAGCGTTACCAAGGGGAAGCTTCTTAACGACATCAAAATATTGAACGCGCAATCCAAAGGCTTCAGCCAAGACACTGACCTGGCTGCCGATATGTCCGTAGCCAACAATTCCCAAAACTTTTCCGCGAACTTCGAAATTCCCTTTTGCCGATTTTAACCACGTCCCTTCGTGGGCTTTTCGATTCACATCACCAAGGTGCCTTGAAAGAGCCACAATTTCTGCTAAGACCAGCTCTGCTACCGATCGGGTATTTGAGTAGGGCGAATTAAAAACGGGAATTCCCAAAAGCTTTGCCTGGTGGGTGTCGACCTGGTCGGTACCAATACAGAAGCACCCAATTCCCACCAGATGGGGGTTTTCGAGGAGCACCTTCGAAGTCAGCTTGGTTTTAGATCGAATACCAACAATATCAAAATCCTTGAGCTTAGAAATCAGCTCATCCTCACCCAGTGAAGTACTTAAAAGCTCTACTTCATAGCCCGATTGTGCAAAATTTTCTTTAGCAACAGGGTGTATTCCTTCTAGGAGAAGGACTTTTTTTCGTGCTTGGTGACTACTTGCTGACATAGAGCATCCTTTTTTCTAGCTTCCCAGCTATTAGACTGCAAATTTCTTTAAGTTCCAAGGCTCGATGATGTGAGTCTAGGGGAGGGATGATGGAACGAAAATCCGACTTTAAACTCCTGGTTGTCGATGATGATGAACTGATTCTCGAGTCCTTCCCCCTCGCCGTCCCCGACAACTGGCAATTCACGGGGCACTCTGATTTTAGAACCATTCCTGAAGGTTCATTTGATGCCGCTTTCGTAGATATGCATCTAGAGGGCGAAGAGCGTGAACCCCACGGTCTCAAGGTCATCGAGATGCTCGCTAAAAAAGACCCTCGCCTCGAAATCATCGCCATTTCAGGGGATCTGGATCGCCATCTGATGGAGCAGTGTTTAAAAAACGGAGCTTCCAGATACCTAGCCAAACCCTTAAGCACAGCCGAGGTCAAACTCCTCCTTGAAAAAATCGAAGCCCTCCACCTCCTGCGCGATGCCGAGCGAAGAAGCACCCTCGGAAAAGAGCGCTGGCTCGGAGAATCCGAAGCCGCTCTCCAAGTGCAACGCCAAATAGCTGAACTCAAGGGCGAAGGTGGCCCCATCCTCCTCGAAGGTGAGTCCGGCACCGGAAAAGAAGTCGCTGCCCAGTGGATCCACGCCCAAGAAAAAAGAGGGCCTTTTGTCACGGTCAATGTAGCGGCACTTCCAGAAAGTCTTTTTGAGTCCGAGATTTTTGGCCACGTTAAAGGAGCCTTTACCGGAGCTGACCAAAACAAAATGGGCTTAGCCGAAGCGGCTCACAATGGAGATTTGTTTCTTGACGAAATTGAGGCCCTGCCAATGGCCCTTCAGGCCAAGCTTCTACGCTTTTTAGAAAGTGGCGAAATCCGTCGCGTGGGCGATAAAAAAGAGATTAAAGTCAATGTTCGTGTA
>JAUHWN010000104.1 GCA_030424665.1 Bdellovibrionia bacterium
ACCAAGTGTACCCAGTTCTAACCAGGTACAAACTGGGAACATTAACCAGGAACAGAAGCCGGGTACAAGTCATATTGATGGCCCAGCCACTCAGCAAAATGATCAAAGCAAAGACCGGGAACAAAAACTGAGTACAGACTCGGAACAACAACTGAGTACAAACCAGGTACAGAAACTGAGTACAGAAACTGAGAACGCCAACCAGGTACAAACTAGGAACAAGCCCTCTAAAACCCAAGCTCACAGCAAAAAGAGCAGTAGAGCCACAAGAACAGAGGACGATAAAAAGGATAGCAACCAGGAACAAAAACCAGGTACAGACTCGGAACAACAACTGAGTACAAACCAGGTACATAAAAAGCCTACTAAAGAGCAGGAACTCGCTCAAAAATATATTCAAGAAAAGGATCTACCTACCCCATCTAACCGGGTACAAACTGGGAACAATAACCTGGTACAGGATAAAGAGCCTTCCCCAGAGAAAATTAGAGATTTAAAGGTCGGGGAGTCTGTCAATGAAATCCCTGATAAAAATAATGATCAAAATATACGGGCCCAAGTAACTGGGAACAAACTAGGTACAGACTCGGAACAAACTGGGAACAATACTAGGAACGAACAAGGTACAAAAGCAGGAACAAACCCGGAACAAACTGGGAATGTTCCCGGAACAAACCAGGTTCAAAACTGGGGTCAAAACTGGGACAAAAACCGAGTACAAACTGGGAACATTAACCCGGTTCAAAAGGCGCCACAGAAGCCACTTTCAGAGAATCTTAATGAGGAGAATTTTTACCTCGAACAACAAATATTAAGTCTCTCTGGCCACGCTGAAAGATGTTTCAGATATATAGCTGAAAGATGTTTCCAGAACAATCAAGAGCCATTTGAAACAACCTATAGTTTTGTAGCCCAGTCTTTAGAGATCCACGTTGAAACCTTAAAAACCACACTCAAGCGCCTTAAGAAAAGAAACTTGGTGGTGAACAATACTCTGAGAATGGGTGGCCCCGCCGCACGCAGGTACTTAGGAATCCCACCTATGGTGCTTGCCGCCTATTCAAAACTTCTCTTTCACCAAAAGGGAAGTCTAGATACTGGGAACAAACCGGGTACATTAACCGGGAACAAACTGGGTTCAGAACTGGGGTCAAAACTAGGGTCAACCCCCTCTAGTAAGTTAGTTAGTAATAATATACTAACTACTAGGGAAGGAAACCGGGAACAATCAAGTGAGTCGGCAAAGCCAGATTTCAGTGATGTCTCTATCACCGCAATAGAACACTTGGGAATCACCACTAAGCATTTGCGGGATATCGAAAACCAAAAGTTACAAGTGAGCCAGTCGCAACTAGAAGACTTTATATCTCGATTTTCTATTTATGCTTCCAATCCCAGCAATATTGCCAATGTCAGAAACAAAGCCGCTCTTTTCATCAAGATGGTTCAGAGTTTAGCTCGAGGTGAGGATGTGCTTTCTGACATTAAAAGCGAAGAAGATGAAATTCTTGAAGCCTTCCTCCGGCGCAAGGAAGAGGCTAAAAAGAGAAGGCTTGAGCTAGAAAAGCGGGCTTTGGATATGGAGTTCAGTGATTGGCTTGAAGGCCTTACCAGTGCTCAGCGCGATCAGTACGCTCCGCCCACAACAATTGTTGAGTCAGGTTCTGAAAATCAGAATCGCCTTCTTAAACAGTGGTACAGCGATAACATCTGGCCCGATAAGAAAACCGAAATCCTGAGTGGGACAGGGGAGTCATGAAGGATTCAGGTTGAGTTGGATAACGGGATATATTGCTTAATAGGGCTAGAAATAGCCATTCAAGGGTGATTATCAAGTTTTAGCCTGTCGAATTGTTTTTCAACGATTACAAAAATTGTTTCTATTTTCAAAAATTACTGCTTCAAATTGAGACGGGTCGGTCTGAGATTACTCTCCTTTTGCTAAAATTTAAGTATAGCGGGCAAGGAGATGCTTATGAGTGGGTTATACCCTTTAGCTTTTATTCTATTGATTCTCTCAATTCCAAACATATCGATGGCTCAGGCGAGTAACAATACTCACCAGTTTGCAGGAGGCCAGGTCCCATGTCCAAACGAGGACCCCAATGCACAAACCAGTGAAGAAGAGCAAAGACTCTTAAGGCTGCAATTAGAACTTCTTTTGAATGAAGTTATCCAAGCACGACGAATCGAAGGAGCTGAGTTAGAGGACAATACAGACGATGATCGAGTTCGCAGCTATTACGATAGTGCATTAACTAGCGACAATGTCGAAGCTCTCACATTTTTCTGTCCTGCGGCTGTAGGTCTACAACAGGAAATTGCAATGAGTGCTGAGGCCTTAGAGCATCAGAGAGCATTGCTCAAAGACATGGGCTTTTCTTGGTCGGATAACCCTCTCGGCGACTCAGAGTATGGTCGAGAGCAAGGCTATGAAGAAAACCGAAGAGAAATTATGGCTGCCTTTGGTCAACTCAGTGGAATAAACAATGATCCAGCTCGCCGTCAGAGCTGCGACAATGAGGCCCAGAGACTTGGGCTCGGTGACCCTGGCGCTTCACCACTAACTTTATTTGCGAACCGTAATTCGCTTTCTGCGGGCTCTGCTTGCGCTGTCTTCATTAACGAAGTGGTTCTCGGTCAAAATGGTGAAAACGGTGCCGGCGATCCGACGGTGAATCGAGCCAACGAAAACTAAGTCATTCAAACAGAGTAGCCCTTAACCAGACTATAGTCTTGTTGTGAGCCCGGAGCCATGGATACGATCTTCGGTGCCAAGCTTTTATTTGAAAAACTTAATCAATGTTTACTTCCCTGAGCGGGGCTGCTTCGACCGCTTCACGTCGGCGCTTAATGTACTGTTGCACTTGAAGTTCAGAAAACCTTCTGTGCCTCCCCGAAGTTTTAATACATTCCAACTCGCCGCGCTTTACGAGGCGTCTTACCGTATTCTCTGAAACTCCCAAATGTTCAGCGACCTGGGGGGTGGTGTAAAGTTTTTCTTCGCGCTCTTCGATCGGGCGCCGTTGTCGGCTCGGCTCGGGAGGCTTTTTGTCTGCCAGTTGAAATTGATGGAGTTTTTCAGAAGACTTGAGCCAGGTCTTGGCCAAAGTCTTGGAGATCTTGTTAATAAACTTCGGTGTAATTTTGTTTCCCTGGGGGGCTTCTTCGACAATTGTGATGCCCAGATCGGGGACCTGGAAAACGATAAAATCTGTATGTTTTTTTATAGTTACGGGGTAGTCTAGAGGGGATTTTAAACGCTTTTTGTTGCCCATGATTCCTCGATGAAAAAAAGAAATTCCACAAAATTCTGCCAAAACTGCCATGAATATTTTGATATGAATCTTGAGAAAGGTCGAGTGAGATCTTGAAAGTAGTTTTATTTTTTTTACTCATCGGTTTGATATCAATTGAAGGGACTCCCACGGACGCAAAGGAAGTGAAAGTGAAACAAAAAAATTTCCGTCGGTTGATGATGAGTCGCTACGATGAAAAGTCAGGGGAATTTGTACTCGAAAAAAATGGGCCCGACCTAAGTCCTGGTGAGTATGTTCATGATGTCGAAGTCGCACCCAATGGTCAGTTTTACTTTTTAACGACGGAGGGTGTCTCTGTTTTAAAAGACCAAAACTCTCAATTGAACCGACTCTATAAAATTGATCAGTTTGCCACGAGGGATTTGAATGACCTGTTCATTGACGGAGAGGGGCATATCTATATCGCCAGTTCGAAAGGGGTTTATGTATCTAGAGACCAAGGGAAGAGCTTTTCAGTGATGCAAGCCCAAGGACTTCTGAAAGAACATTTTAATAGTGTTCTGGTGGACTCTCAGAAAAATTATTTTTTAGCAACCGAGTCTGGGTTGCTCGTTTCTTTAGATCGTGGAAAAAGCTTTAAAAAGGTTCTTATTGCTCCAGATAAGTCGAGTAGCAATTATAACCACATCTATCATTGTTTTATGAGTGGGCAAGGAGTCCTCGCCTGTACCTCATGGCATGGGGTTTATGTCTTTGATCGAAAGGCTGAAAGTTTTCGTCCGCAGACACCTATTGGTTCAGCGTCGAGTAGTCAGATCGATTTTGACTCTAAAGGCCGTTTGTACGGAGTTGAGCAAAATTCTATTTTCAGGTCGGATGCCAATCAGTCAAAATTTAGTTCACTAAAAGAGGAGTGGGGCCTTAAGGATATGGTAATTTCAAATTGCTTTGTCGATTCTAAAGACCGACTATTCGCCTATAGTTATAAGGATCTTTTAGTTAAAAATATTGAGGACGGGCAGATGGTACGTGCCTTAAAAATTCCGAGACCCTTTGGTGAGCTTAATGATGTTAGCCGTTTGATAGAAACAAAAAGTAGGAGCCTCTACTTAGTTTCGTGGATGTTTCCCTTTGCGGATCTCGAAGATTAGTTATCACTGGTGCTATCAGGGACTGATCCTTATTCTATCTATCACCTTTTAAGGTTCCAAAGTTAAAGGGTCAGGAATTGTGCCTCGCAGGTTCCGCTAGTGGGGAAAGATAAATCCTGCATCTCCAGAAGTCCTTCGCCAATTTCTGAAAGAGGAACTAGAATTCTTTCAGAAGGATTGTCGGTTTCTCTCAACAAGAGTAGCGGGTCTTTAGAGCCTTCGTAATTGTAAAACCCAGTGCTATTAGGTGAAATTTCTCTGTGCCCGTGGTCTTGGGATGCCGTTTTTAGTTGATCTTGAAAGTTCTCACGAATTTCCCTTGAGTTAGAATCAAGTAAATAGCTTAGTCTAGGGATACAGGAAACAATTCCACCGACTAAGGCTACTGCTATACAGATAGATATTCCGAGAGGAGAGTCTGCGAACATATGGCTTCCGACGACTCCGGCTGCAGAACTGGCAAGTCCTATGTTTGCAATCCGATCCATTTCATTTTGCTCATTTACAATGTAGTCGTTGATTCCAGCGGTACGGACCATTTGTGCCATTCCTATGGGGTCAAACACTAGGAGCTTAATTTGCCCAGTATTTGGATTGCGCCGCAATAGATAATAGAAGTTTTCATCTTTGAAAAGGTCGAGAATTTCTCCTTGTAAATTAACCTCTTGGGATTCGACTTCGTAATAAACTCCCTCTTCGTAATTGGGGGTTGAGGAGTCTAAACTTCCTCCTGCGAGAAACTCGCCCCGGATTTCAATTTGTCCGTTGAAAAATAAACTTCCGTCGGCCATCAGCCGCAAGTAGCCATTACTTAATGGAACTTGTTTTTTTGCCATTTGGCCAAAGGCTGAAATGGGGAGAATGCAAATAGTCAGAGTCATGAGCGCTATAAATATTAGCGGGGAGTTGAGATTAAATCCTTCAAATTGTTTATTTGATGTCACTGAACTGGGTGTTCTCATTACAAAGTCTCCAAGTCTGTTTTTGCAGAGGGAAAAATTCAATTCCCTTGTGATTGAATGCAAATCGAAAACCTGAAAAGAAGCTCCATGGCATGTCTGAATAGATATTGTTTAGACAGTGAGTTCAATTTGCGCGGATCCGCATAAAAGACCGGTCGACGAAAACAGATCAAAGAATTTCAAGGAGAGTATTAGGGCTAAATTCATAGACCAAATCGCTGTTATAGTTTTTTCCACAAGACGAATTTTTGAGTAACCTATTAATTAATTCTGGAGCTTCACAGAGTTGAGAGTAATTTAGCTTTTCACCAAAAAGTTCTCTCCACTGAAGTTCAATGGGAGGTTGATGTATGACTTTATGTTGGTCCATCCTTTTTTCTCCCTCATCTATAAACAAGACGGGGCGTCTTAAAGCTAACCCAAATTCGAAGCTGATCCCTGACCAATCACTGATAAGTAGAGACGCCTTCTGTAGATCCTGATGTAAAGAGTCCTTGGATAATTGCCAATTCTCATTTCTCGTCGCCCAATTGCTTATCTTCCTTTTGTGGCTTTCGGGAGTCTTGGGGTGAAGGCGAATCTTAATATTTGAAAACTCTTTGATGGACTCGAGTAATCTCCTCAAATTTTCGGGCTCAGCTAAGAAAGAATTCCAAGAGGGGGCTATGAGGATTGTGTCCGGATCGACCTTGCCTGTTTTTAGTTTTTCAAGGATCGGGTATCCGAACTGAACGAGGTGTTTACGTGACAAGCCTTTTTCCTTTTCCCGTCTGCGAATTTCTCTGAGATGATGGGGGCCTGTGCAGAGAATGAAATCAAAATAATCAAAAGCCTTTTCGCGGTAGGCGTAGTGACTACTAATTAGAGAGTGAAAATAGTAAATATATCTGGTGGGGTAGACTCGAGAGCGTTTTAAATAAAAACTTTCTAGATCTGGAGTGGTCATTATTACGTAATCATAACGACTCGTCAGAAATAAAAAGGATAGGTGAAGCCAATTGCTGGCTTTAACCAACTGGACATTAGTAGGTAAATCGAGCTGATGGAGACTCTTTTTCCGTCCAATTATTGAAATATCATGTTCACTTTCTGTGAGGATGGTGAGCGCCTCTCCGAGATAATCGAGATCTTCAGCACGTTCAATAAATAGTGCAATTCTTTTTTTGGATTTCACCGCATTTGTCCACGTTCATTAAATGTCAGTTTTCAATTGAGTTCAGATTTTATTCTTCTATTCTTTTATATGCCTATGAACATAGTCAGTATTATCACAGTTGGGATTATCATTCCACAAATAGCTTTGGCATACATCAACCCTGGTGTCATGGGATATTGGTTGCAGCTCTTTTTTGCTGGGGCTTTGGCATTGACCATAAAATTTTGGCTTTGGTGGCGAAAAAAAGGCAATGTTGGTCTTATTCGAAAAAAAACCAAGGCCGATAGTCTATGGTTTTTAAAAGAGAATATGGACGAGAAACTCTTTCTTGAGCAAGTCTCTATAAAGAGAGAGGAGTTTGAAAGCCACCCCACTGGATGTATTAGGCGAATCCAGAAGCGATTTAAAAGAGGGGCGTTGGTAGTTCGCAGTTCGTTTATAGGTGAAGACCAATTTTTAGAAAGTCATGCTGGTGCCTATAAAAGTCTATTGGGGGTACCCAGTGAAAGCTCCATGGAGCTAAGGAAATCATTAGCTGAAGTTTTTGCTTCTAACCCGAAACCAAGGGACAGTGATCAAGTTCTTATCCAGGTCTACATTGATGCACCTAAAATAGTCGGCGTTTTGTTCAGTCGTATTCCTGGGGCTCCGGGGCAGTTTTCACTATCATATAATGATCAGTCTCCTAAGCCAGAGGGTGTGACTTCTGGTTTAGATCGCTCAAAGAACTTTGTGTTTTTTCGCCATAAGGCTATTGATCACGACCTTCCGTCTTGGTCGAAAGATCTGATCCAAGCGAGTCTGAAAATCGAAAAATTATTGATGGTCCACGCGGTTGATATTGAATTTGTCGTATTGGCAGATGGGACCTTAAAAATCCTTCAGGCGAGACCTCTAGTGCACTCGATTGAGGACGAAAGCACTCCACCTCTCAATACTGAAATCACAATTGCGAGACCCTTAGAAAACTCAGTTCTGAGTCGAATGAGTGATTGGAATCCTGTTGAAATTCTGGGAGCTCGGGCAAAACCTCTGGATCGGTCACTTTATCGAAAGTTTATTTGTCAAAAAGTTTGGACAGAAGAACGGAGCCAATTGGGTTACCAGAGAGCGAGTCGGGATGAATTACTTCAAGAAGTACTTGGACAGGACTATGTCGACACCTCTCTTGTTTTTGCAAGTCTAATGCCCGAGGGGATAGATGAAAACATACGAGATCGCATTATAGGAGAGCAAACAAAGTACTTGCGAGAGCATCCTGATCTTCACGATCAAATCGAATTCTCCATTTGTCTATCACATCCTTCTTTGTATCGGGGGCAACTGTCGCGGTCCCTAGAAATTCTGAATATTTCGGCGGAGGACAAAAGTAAGATTTCTCAAGACCTTGAAAAAATTTCTCTTAGAGTAGTAAGTCAAATTCAAAAATTAGTAGAATCAGGTAATTTATTTGCTCATCGAGCGGGTGACCTTTCGGAGGCTTATCAAGTTTGCCAAGGTCAGGCTCGTCTTTTTGTACAAACCGCTAGGGCATCATTCATTGCCAAGGCTTGGCTTATGGAGTTCGAGTCCAAATCCGGTGAAGTTTTATCTCATATAGTGGCCAGGGGAACAAGAGAGGCCCTCCTAACACATAGAGAGTTTTTAAAAGAAAATGGAGTCGAAACCGAGTCGGTGCGGCAGAAAGCTTTTTCAATTACTTCTGCAAAGGTCAATTTTGACTACGGGAAGGTTGATCATTTAGCTGATACTTCACGACGACCGATTTTGGGGTTGTCCCCTGATGAAGCAATACTTTCTGCCGACAGGCTTGAACAATTTATCTATCAGTCTAATTTTGCAAGAGAGTTAAACAAGAGACAATTTTATTGGGCTTTAAGTCAATATCTCGATTTACTTTTGCAGGCGACTCCGTCCCAGTTCAAAGATTATATCGATTTCTTTGAAGTTGACGAGCTAGAAGCTTTAGTGCGCAGTGAAAAGAATTTCGAAATTAGCGAATTGGCCCAACGAAAACGAAGCTACGAAAATAAAATAAAGATACGCTTTCCCGATGTTTTTTTCGGCAGCGAAGAGTTTCTATGCTTTGAAGAAAGGACTCGCCTTGGTCACTTTATCGGCACAGGAAGCCTTCAGGGAGATGTTATTTATTTGGCTGCCGATAGCAGTGAGCGAGATTTAAGAGGTAAAATCGTTGTCTTCGAAAGGGGGGAGCCGGGTCTCGATTGGGTGTTTGATCAGAGGCCCAAAGCAGTATTGACTCGTTATGGAGGGCCGAACTCCCATGTTGCAATTCGATGCCATGAGGCGGGTTGCAAGGGATTATTGGGTCTTGATGAAAATAGCTTCTCCGCGGTTAAGACTGCAAAAAATATTTTACTCAATTGCGATACTAAAACTTTCGAACTAGGGTGACCACCCGGTGACCTCCTTTAGAAGTCCCTTTGAATGAAGGTGGAGATAGGTCTTCCAATCGGTATCTGTGTCGAATTCAAGCCATCCACCTTCAATAGGGATAACTGGAAGGTTTAGGCCTTCTTTTTGGATCAATTCGTCAATGAATTCGGTAGTTGATTTCTCTTTATTTTCTTTTCGATCAAGGTAGGTTTTTAGGTAATTATACCAAAGTTCAATCTCTGACCTCTCAATTGAGAGAATGCCCATAAACTGTCCTTGGACCGAAGCGAGAGATTGCACTGATCTGCCGATTTCAGTGAGTTGCATATTAGAATTAAATTTCAAACTCTCGATGTCGTTTTTGATGTTTACCATTCGAGCTTGCCAGAGCGGCTGCCAATTGAGATTTATTGGAAGACTTGTTTGTTTCTTAGAATTCAAAATCTTCGCAAACGCAACTTCACTGATGAGTATGTCTCCATAGAGGAGTAGGAAATCCCGCATCTTGTTTTTAGCATCAGTGAGAGCCAGCAAGAAGCTGTGGAGCATATTTTTTGATTCCCATTCAGAGTTATAAATTTGCTTCACGGGAAAGTCGTTGAAGCTATCCTTTTTGTACCCAGTTATGATGGTGCGATCAGTAATCTGAAAGTGGTCCATAAGATCGATCTGCCACTCTAGGAGGCTCTTATCAAGAAATCGAAGAAGGGGTTTTGCTTGGTACTCGCTCAAGCTTTTTAGCCGAGAGCCCCGTCCAGCTCCTAAAATGTAAATTTGCAGATTAGAAGGATCGAAAGAACTCAAGATAATCCTCCGCATTCGATTGTCGCTCTGGGTGCCACATCAAACCATATATTGGTTTTCCCTTGACGCGAAACGCCTCAATCCAATTCGTTCCATCGGTCGCTAAAATCTCTATTTCTTGGGGGACTTCTTTTGTGGATAGTCCGTAGTCATGATGACTGGTCACCTCTTTTATATTTTTGAGGCCAGAGATCTCATTTTGCCAATCTATTCTATGCTTTGTTCCAGCATGATTTTCTATGGTTGCTACTTGGCCCGAGTAGTAGTTAAAAATTGACTGTGCTCCTTTGCAAATTCCGAGAAGAGAGAAGTTGTTTTCAACTACTAATTTGATAATGCTCTCGTCTATTTCTTGGCGAACTCTATTTTCAGAATTTTTATTCAGCGAGAAAAGGTCATTCCCCCCTGGGATCAGGAACTTAGAGCTTTTGGTGTAGACATGAGAATCGTCGGGAGACCCATTAAGAAAATAGAAGGGAAGTTTAAGGCAATTAAAGAAGACCTTCCACTCGGGTTCATTACAAGTGACAGGCATCTTCGATACCTCGTCCTTTACAATTTTAGGTCCTATATAAATCTCCATGGCCCTAACCTCTAGCTAAGATTGTTATAATCTTACGATTTTATGGGGCTATGGGCACTATCTTAATGTCCAAACAGCATTAGAGGAAATGGCAAGTGCGCAATCGTGTAAAATAATGAAACATAATACTTCATTTTTGTGTTGGGACAAAAGTCTTGGTGAGAATAACTAAGTATTTGTCGCGCTTATAAGTAAAGCGCGAAGTTTAAAAAAAGTGTCGATATAGTTTTTAAATTTCGTGATCGATGAAAGTTTTTTTCGTTAATCTCTAGGGCTGACTTTAGTGAATGGGTGAGTCCGCCGTTAACCAGTTATGGCGCGGCTTTCAGGGGTTTTACTATTTTTGTTTTTAGCATCTTGCAGTTCTGATTTTATCGGTGTTGAAGAGTTGGGTATTAACTCTGACTTTTCGGATATCGAAATCGAAGATGATTTTGAAGCCCCGGAAGACGAAAATGTTCCGGAAGAAATCTCTGAAGTTCCAGAGGATGTGCCCGAACCTCTTCCTCCAAACCCAGACATTCCAATGCCTGGGGAATATCCCTTTGAGTACAAGGTGGATACTTTTTTCATTCAAAATACGGTTTTTCAGTTGGCCCATGATCGGGCTGTTCGATGGGATGGTTGTCAAAAATCATTCAGCTCCCAAGGGGGATATAATAGTGATTCTCGTTGTGGTACCGGTTTTTTGCACCCGAAGTTTGCGGAACACTTGAATTCTTTCTTCTTCAGATGTGTTCAAGATGCGGCGAAGCTCGCGGGATATCCCAACCCCGAATATGTTTTTATTCGTCACTTAGGAACCTATAACGATCGTGTCGCAAGAAATTCTACTCGCCTCAGTAATCACGCCTATGCTCGAGCTATGGATATTGCATTTCTGAATCTCTACGATAAGGAGGGCACGCGAATTCGCGTGAGTACTTTACTTCGCGACTACAAAGAAGACCAGGCGGTTTTTTATGATGAATTTCGTGATTGCTGGAAAGAGTCTATCGAAAATAGCTGTAACCCGGGACAAACTGAGTACAAAGGGTCCATCGGACATAGGTCTTCAAAGCTGGGTGGTAACAGCCTACACAACGATCACATCCACCTTTCATTTCCACTGTGTGCGGGGTAGTGAGTATGAGAAGAATTATCTTTTTTGTTATTCTATTTTTTAGTTTTTTCGCTCTCTCCCATCAAGAGGCCATTGGCCATGAAGGGGAGAGTGGAGGTGACAGTTCGAGCGAAGATATTCGCATTCTTAAAGAGATCAATCTCGTCCAAGGCGGCAAGGTCTATGTGACTGCTCGGCAAGCTGGACATATTTTAGGTCAACAATTCCAAGTTGAAGTTCGTGTTTCTTGCCTGGGCGAAGTTGAAAGGCCAGGCGAGCTCGAAGTTTCTGACTCTTTTTCTGTATGTGATATGGATCCGGACTCGTTGGTCGTCAATCGATCGGGAACAGCCGTCGCGATGAAGACCAAAATGGCCAAGGTCTTCAGCGAAACGGAGCTTCTGTCTGGTGAAAATAGAAATTTCTATGAGAGCTGTGCCTCTAAAACCGAAATAAAAAAATTCTCCTTAAGAAACCTTTGTCAATAGTGACTATCAGAGGACATTGAGTTTTCCTCAGGCTCGAGCTCAGCAATCGATCTTTCGAAATCATCATGCATCCGATCAATATCAATTTCGTTCCCATCGGCATCAAGAACACTGTTTTGCAGTAGGTCTTCCTCGAGTTCCTCAAGGGCCAGTGCATTCTCCTCGCTGATGAAATCCTCTAAGCGCAGATCTCTGGTTTCGTCTTCTCCATAGTGTCTTTGACCGAGCATCATACTTTTGAGGCACTCCTCATGATCATGAGTTTCACCTCGGGCAAGATGATCGGGTTCCTCCACTTGTGAATGGATGAGAGCAGTGTCGGCTGCGGTATCATTAACAGATTCCTTTGGCAAGGCAGGTCTTTTTTGAGTAGATTTTCTGATTTCGGTCTCTTCGGCTTTTAGGTCCCTTAGCCTAGACTGGGAAGCCAGTTCATGTTTAGAAGGAACCACTTCTTGTGACTTTGAAAAGAAGTTTTTACTGAGCCCTAGAGAAACAATTATAAAAGTGGCGAGGCCCAATAATTTGAGCCCCTTTGTTACTTGATTAGTAGCCATAAGCCAACCTCACAGCACTTGTTCTGTTAAGCATGTGATTTAAAAGGTAGTTTTTGCCTCTTTGAGTTGTTGCCAAGTTGTCAGTACATATCTCTCCCGAGCGGCCCTGGCAATGGCCAAGGTTCATTTGGTGACCTAACTCGTGAAGAAAAATTCCGACACCAGTGCAGTTGTAGTTTTGCGTGGACCAGGCAGCGAATCGATTTCTGTAGGCGTTAAAATTTTGGCAGTGATTCATTACAAATATCGGACGGCTAGCTCGTTGTATATAAGCACGACCGAAGCTATCTTGTGCTCCGGGTCCTGAAATTACGGCAGTGACTTTTCCGCTAGTTCCTCGGTCTTTATAGTGCCGAACGAGACTGCTCTGGCTATAGTTGTAAAGATTGTTGTTTCGAATGACATTTTTGCTGTGCACTCTGAATCTTAAAATATTGCTTATTCGACTATTGAGTTGATTGAGGACATTTTGCCCAAAGCTCCCTTTCCAGATGTTGTTACCAGAGCCATCATTACGTGACATAATTCTTAACTCAGTTGATACGATCCGTTGGGGTGCTGGATAGATGCGGCTTTTTTCATAGCCGGTTAATCCCGCCGAGCCATGTTGTTCCTCGAGGAGTTTAAAAAAGGCGGCCCGAATGCCCTGAAAGTAGTTTGAAGAACGTGATTGTCCATTCACACTTACAGTCATTGTTTTATTGTTTGGACCTGTACTGCTTATTCTGAAGTACACTCTCAGGCGACTGCCTAAGCATTTATTAGATCGACCTCGCAGGTTGCAGTACATATCGTAGGTATAATAGAGAAAGTATCCAAATGATCGATCTGCGCCGTTGGTTCTATTGGCGTTGTAGAAAGAAAGCTGATTTCCGTAGAAGTAAGAAGTGTTGCCAGTCGTCGTTCTCCCTCCCGACCAAATCCAATTAATTGTAGAATCGATTTTATTTATGTGTTGATTGACATTGAGTGCTTGAGATTCAAGCGAAAGGCACAGCAGTGCCGCGATTAGAATAAAACTTCTAGTCATATTCCCCCCGGAGTTAACTATTTAAATGAATGGATCTTTAGATCCCCTTTTACCACCCACGCTTGAATTGCAATCATGTAACCGCTGAGAAGGCTCTCGCTTTCTTCTCAGACGATTTTGTTGTAAAAAAATGGTACAGGTGTCAGTTGCCCCGCTGTTTTCGGACAGTTTTGTTTATTGAGCCCCGGGCTCAATAAAGGCTTTGATTAAAGAGAATCAGCAATACGATTTATAAACTTTTTCGCTCGAGGGCTGACCTCGGGGTTTTCTATTTCCTCGCCATCCGCAAAAAAGAACTGTTCAATTTTAGCAATTCCAAGGCGATGTTCCGAGCTATAGGCTGCGCCTCTTTTAGAAAGAGTCGTATGGAGTTGCTCGTCGGGGACCATTCCGCCGAGTTGCCCAGCGGCAATTGAAATAGTAAATATCTGGTGATTTTTGAAACTGCGAATGCTTAGTAAATCGAGAAAAGTTTTGAGATCACCATTAAGGGCGTTGTTGTATTCAGGGTGAACAATAACAATCGTGTCAGCCATTGCAATGGGGACTTCGTAGTTATCTTTAAACGCGCGGGATGTATTCCAGTAATCGGGCCGAGGTGTGCTTCGGTCGCTTCTTAACCATTCCGCATGTTCTAGAGTCCGCTCGTCGTGCCAATCAACAAGGTTGATCATCTCAACATAGGTATTAGAGTCACCTTCTAACTGACCTTTCAATTGATCGGTTACAATCTGGCTCATTCTGTAAGTATTTGACCCATCTCGAGTTGTTCCACTAATGACCACAATTTGTTTACCGCCAAGGACTGTTTTTTGGCATTTAAATTTAGCAGCGAAACTTTCTTGGGCGAAAAAGAGTAATAGAATTCCCAATAGGCTCTTTAAATACAAATGGCACTCCTTTGTTTGCCTCCTCGAGAGGCACTATTTAACGGTGCCCTTGAGGTTTGCAAGTGGAGTGCCACTGTGATTTTTGAATGGAAGGACTTTCTAGAGGCTATTTTCTAGGAGAGTCGTAAGAGAGTCTGTTCTCTCTTTTATATTGTCTACGTTTGTCGTTGGTTTGTGATCGAGAGTGATGACTCCATCAGCAAATGCCGCCCAACGGCTTCCGTTTGAGCAATCAGCCGTATTCTGAATAACGATGTTCTTTAAAGTTCCCTGAAGAGCTTCTTTACCCATATCGTCTGCACAGATACTTTTAAGGGCGGCAGAAAGAGGTTCAAAATATACTTTTGGCCAACATTCGTCGTAAAGGTGACTACTACCATCGATGGCCAAGGTCTCCCATTTAACTTCAATGGGAACTTCGAATCCCAAGGCTGTTTTTACATTATCGAGTAAGCCTGGATATTTGTTTTCTTCAAAATCTTTTTGTGCACGACGCTCTTTTAAACCCATCAGCGGTCTCCTTAAAAAAATGAATTTCAGAATTAATAGAAACTCTATTGTGAGCGCATGTGATGAAATTGTTAAGCGAAGAAAAGGTCCTAATTAGCTGCAAAAAAGCAAAAAAATAGGTCGAATTTGTGTGGTTAAAATTCTGCCAAAACTGCCAGGTTTTGAAAATTTCGACCTCGACTTATTAGCTATAGCGCGTCCCATGATAAGTAGAGTTATCATGGGTTGGATATATTCTAATTTTTTAAATTTGGAATTTTCAAATTTTTTGATGGGAATTTTGATGAAAAACCCCCTATTTTCGATCGAATTTTAGAGGAAAAAAGTGAGTTTGTTTTTAGGCTTTATTTTACAAATCAAGAGTCGAAGAGGAGCATCATCGAGAATGATTGCTCCTCTATTTCAATCTCGATTAAGTTTCGTCAGCATCGCCACCAATACTAAAATCAGGGCTAGTAGGAGACCCATCAGGCGTGTCCTCTTGCGTGAGGGGATTTCCGCAATCGTAATTTGCCTCTCGATTGTATCGCTCATCGGGAGAGTAGTTTAGAAGAATGGCGCCTTCACCTAGGTTATAGGCCATGGCAAGAGCTCGTTCACCAAACATCGTTGGGCTTCCGGAACTCCACGGGTAGGGTTGACCACTTTCAATGGCTTCCTCGGTAAATGTAGGGCAGTTTCTCCTGGTCGGCCTTACATTTATAATCGGATGAACTCCTCGAGAAGTCGTATTCGAATTACTCGAAGAAAGCCCCGAAACACGGAGACGGTAGGACCGTTCATACTGGCAACCGTGTCTAGAGTGGCGAGGTTCAATCGTTCCCGTAATTAAAGGACCCAGCGAAGTTTGTTCGGATCTATGAATATTAGAAAACCCCGGGAACGGAATTTCTGCCCCAATGAGAGAGCCTCTTGCGCGGCCATCTCCTATAGCAACGACCTCTCTATTTTCAACTCGTCCAGTTTCGAAGTTTACGACATAACAGCGTCTTTGGCTTTCGTCGACGGAAAGATTGCAAACGCCACCTCTATACAGATTCGTTGGCCTTCGTCTGGTGTAACAGCCTTGACCATTACGTGCCATTTCGAGTTGATCGACGAGTGCATTAGCAGCGCCCTCGGGCACACCATTTCCAACAAGTCGTGTCCTTAACTCTTCGGGGGACAAGCCTTGAGTTGCAGAACTCGTGGGCTCTATCATCGAGCTAGGATCTTCTGTTTCTACAGCTGGCTCATTGAGAAAGATGTCTTCCTCAGCGAGTAGGT
>JAUHWN010000105.1 GCA_030424665.1 Bdellovibrionia bacterium
CCATCAATAGATACCCTTTCTTGCGGAACCATTCAAAAAACATTGCAAAGGCCACGGCACCCCAAGCGACCCAAATCACGGTCTCATACATATTAGATACTGGAGGTCGACCCGTGAGAATAACTCGAAGGTACATCCCATAGGTGTGAATGATTAAACCACCAAACATCGCCACAAATGAGGCCACGTACATGTACTTCCATGATGTCTGCCATGCGACCAATCCAAGCAATGCGGCAATAAGGTAAATAATCCAAGACAACTGGAAGGGATGAAATCCATTATAAAAAACTTCTGTATTTATTTTTTTCTCACTCGGATAAACTTCTGGATTGCTTTTCCGCGCGACCTTTTTAAAGTCGTCAAGCGCCTCTTTTAATGAAACCCCAGGAGAACCTGCAGCGGCCATTGTACTTAGAAGATTCGATCCGTGGGCCGACTTGAACTTATCCGTTGGTTTGGGTTCGCCATCTTCTTCCATTTCACTCGCTGCAGCTGAATGACCATTACTTTCCTCAGTTTCGCTAGCAGGCATTCGGTCTGTATCGGGAGTATTCGTCGATCCCGTCATCTGTCCCGAAAGTGCAGCGGCAAAGGAGCGACTCACAATAATAAATTTATCTCTTAACTCGCCTTCTAATTGATTGATTTCAAGCCAAGCATCTCCATTTGGATGCCCTTTGGGAGCCGGAGCCACTCTCAGCGCTCCCATTCTTACGGCATGAAATGTAAGAAGCTGATTTTCTAAACGCTGTACCGCTTGAAAATAAGGAGTGAGTTTTTCATTGTTTCTGCGCATTTCGCCAAGCTCGCGCAGAACTAAATCCGTTCGTGGATTTCGAATAAGTTCGTCTGGAGAAAAGTACTTACGATCCCCTTCAATCTTAAGGGCCTTCTTCATTCCCTTATGATCGACTCTAACAAACTTACGCCCCTGCCAAAGCTGAGGCGCCATTAACCATGTTGTAACGATATCCACTGCGGGCTTGCCTTCGTAGTGTGACTTTCCCCAGACCAACTGCAAGGTTTCTCTGGCAAATGTATCATAGGGTTTCACTCGACCGGCATCCTGTATGGGTAGATACTTTAGGGCGTCAGTTCCTGTTTCTTGAGCATGAAGGGAAGGACTTAATGTCAGCAATAAAAATAGGCATAAAATTCGAATCATGACACTTCCTTAGTGGTAGTTATCGGTTTTCTTTTTCTACCTTTCATATAAAACAAATGGATAGCCCCCAAACAAATAAGGAGTGAACCAAGGTACTTTAAAAAGCGGCCCGGGTCGCGATTAACCGATAAAATCGACGCTGTTGGGTTCCCCATATTATCTTGCTCGAACGAAGCCTGATAAAACGTAAACCCCCGCATCTTTAAAGGGTTATTCATTGAGATCAATACGTCTCTGAACCCCTCTTTCTTCTTCTTTTGTGCATTAATCATTGCCATATGAGAACTGGGCATAGTTTCTAGGGTTTTCTTCTCTTCCTCATTAAGGTCATCCGATTCCAGCAAACTCGACTTACTAATCTTCTGTTTTTCAAGGGCCCGCTTCTCCTCTTCACTCACCGGCACCTCCACAATACTTTCATAGGATGCCGCTCGCATCGTCCCTTGGTACCTAGGAACTTTGAATTCCTTAAGTTTCATTTCAAAACCTAAAGGAGCATAAACATTTCCGTACCGAAGTAAATAAACTGTATTGTTAGTGAAAAAGCGAACGGGGCTATTCAATCCGAGCCAACGCTCTTCATCATTGAATTGAACTTTTACAGCCGAAGTCGACAAGGGCCCTGGGCGTTTTATGGGCACATAGGACACTTTGTTTTTCGCCTGTGGGTGATACTTTAAAAGACGGAATTTTAAATTCATCCACCCCGTTTCAACCGTATCACCGGGCTCAATCACTCCCGTCTTTGGCTGATTTGGGTTACGCATCGTTTGGATATGATAGGTCATCTTTGTTTTGTCTTTTTTGTCGGGTCGCAGGAGAATGTAATTTCCCGGTCCCGGGGGAATATCCCTCGTCGTCAAAATAACTTGGGCAGGCCCAAGTTCTTCGACCGCAGTTCTTCGTCCGCCACTGGCCATCAACCAGTTGCTCACGTTCACTCTTTCATTTTGAATCTGAAAACGTACTGCCGGTCCGTCTGCAGCATTTTCCGAAGCTTCTATTTTTACATCTCTTAGAGCGTATGGGTGGTAATCGAGAACCTTTATGGTTTGACCACCGGCCGAATAATCTTTGATGTTTTCTGGCCCAGGGCGATCTATTAAAAACTGCACTGGTTCCGCCGGACTCAACCTGCGAAAGGAAAGTCCATCGAGAGAACTCCAAACTTCAAACACTTCATCAGTCAGCCAAATATTTTTTTCTTTTTCGCCAATGGCAAAACGAATGGACCCATCGATACCGTAGTAGCGAGTCAACAAGGAACCCAAAAGCAAAACGATAATACCTATGTGGGCCATTAGAAAACCAGAATGCCGTGGCTTCCACGGCCACCGATCGACCATGACCGCAATGAGGTTGACACACAACAAACCTAAAATTGTGTAACTCCACCAAGAGTGGTACACGAGAGTTTGGGCAGTTCTTGCATCGTACATCGATTCAACGATGGTACCGTAGGCACTCATAAAGCCAATTCCAACGAGAACAATCACCGCTAATTTAATAGATGAGAGAAATTTACCAAATTTATGTAAGATCGATTTCTGTTTTGCCATTCAACGTCTTGCTTTTAAAAATTGTGTTTCTGCTATTTAGATGTAGTGCCTATCAACCAATTGTACAATTCTTTTTGGGTCGATTAAACCCCTGAAATCTTATCCGATTTAAGCAAATAGCGCCTTTGACTTATACACTGCAAAAGGGCCAGGTAAAATATGTAAAAAGAAGTCTCATCTCAATCTGAAACACCGGGAAGCTGACTGATTCCAGACTTAATTTCCTTAAGAGCACGACCAAGTGCCTCACTCAACGGATCGGCGCGCTCCGGAATGATCGCCTTTGTTTCTTCATTCATGTAGAGCTTGCGATTCAACTCCACTTGAATCGTATTTTGCCCCAACTCTGGGTGGCCGTAGGTCTGCGTAATCCCTCCCCCGATATAGGGCCAGTTAAGACGCACTTCGAAGCCCTGATTCTTATACGCGCTAACAACAAGATCTCGGTACTCGGGCATGCAACTCTTATCGGGACCATCGGAAATGACTACCTCGGCTCGCTTTTCACCGTAATCTTTATGCAGCCGAGTCCCCTCAGAGGGCATACTATGGGCATCCAACTGAAAGACATGAGAAAAACCTTGGGCCTTAAACTCATCGAATTTTTGTTTAAGGCTGTCGTGAAAGGGCTGGTAATAGTCTTTGACCAATTTTTGATGTAACTCCATCGACATGGGCTCACTAATCAGTTTTTCACCAAAGGTAGTTACCGACCAATGCAGCCCCTTTGGGTGGGTCCCGCTGGGATTGGTGGAACCTTGCACTGAGTCACAATCCACCTCGTCGGGTTTGCGATTGAGATCAATCACATAGCGGTGCCACTTCGTGACGATAGCTGGCAATTTCAAATCGTCGATCGCCGTTTTATACAAACGATCCACAAAACGGTCCACATCTCGCATGAGATGAGCTTCGTCGAGCCCTTTTAACCAAGTGACTTCTTGGGGTATTTCTTCTCCGGAATGGGGAATACTAATAAAAAATGGAGTCATTACTCCCCCTCGACCAACGAGTAAAATGAAATGCCGACTCGGCATTTAGTGACTTTCTACTGAATTTTTATACAATCAAAGACCAATCTCAAGCAAGGGGATATAAATGAGCTCAAAGATATACACAGGTGGTGGAGACAAAGGAACAACCTCTCTTGTCGATGGATCGCGAATTTCAAAATCGAGTTTGCGCCTAAAGACCTATGGCACGATCGACGAACTAAATAGTAATATCGGCTTTCTTTTGGCCGTATTGGAAGATCATGGAAACAAAGAGCTTTTCACTCCCGATATTAAATTTCTTTTGTCGGTGCAAAATGACCTTTTCGTAATCGGCAGTCATCTCGCCTGTGAAGATGACTCCTCCAAAGAAAAGCTTCCCGAGTTCTCCACTTCGAGGATTGAGGGTATCGAAAAACAAATTGATCACCTTGCAAACCTCCTCCCCGAAGTTACCGAATTTATCCTACCTGGTGGTACAATCCCAGCTGCGGCAGCTCATATCTGTAGGACACTATGCCGCCGCACTGAACGCTTGGTCGTCGAACTTCATGAAGAATCTAAGTTTGATAACAATTTTATTATCTATTTTAATAGACTCAGTGATTACCTCTACACTTTTGCTCGCTATATCAATCATCAAATGAGTCACAAAGAAATGGTTTGGAAGAAGCCAGAAGCTGGTGAATGAGACTTTGTCGAGCTGAAGAAAAAGACAGCGAAAAGCTAAAAGAGTTTTTTAGCGAACAAAAAGTTCCCGGTGTGATCACTTATTCAGTGGATCGACATGGTAGCTTTTTCGACAAGTATCGACTCCAATCTGACGATTTTGTCACCTTCATGATGGTCGATCATAATGAACAAATACAAGGTGTTGCAACTCTCGTTTTTCGCAAGGCCCGACTCAATCAAGTCGAACAAGTCGTGGCCTACGCTATGGACCTGCGAATTACCAAGAGCAGAAAAGCCGTAATACTTTGGACACAACTTTTTCTCGATGCCTTTTACCAAGAAGCCAAAGAACGAGAGAGCATTTATACGTTCTCAGTCATCGAAAGAACTGAAAGTGCAGCCTACAACGCACTTATTCGGCCCCGACAATCTCGTCGAAAACTTCCTCGCTACTATCTATTTAGACAATTTTACGCCGTCAGTATTCACGGCAAATGGCCTCTCCTTGGAGAAGAACCTATTACATCTTTGACCATCAGAAACGCCGATATGAACGATGCTGAGGAAATTCACAGTTATCTCGAGGCACAAAAAGAAGGCAAAACCTTGTCATTCCCTTTGAGTTTCGAGGAGTTCATACATCGAATCAAAAATTGGCGAGGCCTCGACTGGAGTGATTTTATTATCGCAAAAGACGCCGATGGAAATATCTGTGGGTGCGTGGCTCCATGGGAGTCAGAGCACATTCAAACCTATAAAATTCATGAATATTCGGGACGAAGTCATTTACTTTACCAGGGCTTGATCTATGCAAGCCTTCTTGGTTTTGCCAATAAATTACCTTCAGCCGGAGACGCCATTGAACCTGTAATCCTAACTCACCTTGCGGCAGACAATCCCGATATCTTTCATGCTCTACTTGAGAAGTGCTACCAGAAGCTTAACGATCGACAATTTTTACTTTACGGAACTTTTAAAGGTGATTACAACCTAAGACCCCCACGGTCCTATATCTTCGCGCAAATACCCTATGGGCTCTACTCGGTCCTTCGCCCCCAGCAAAACTTCCCGGACTTTCTAAGGCCAAACCCCTGGTCACCAGCTCCAGATTTAGAACTAGCAGAAATTTAAGAAATATTTCTTGAGAGCGTTAGCCTAGAATCAGTCCAAAACCAATTGAGCATTGGGTCCATTTCGATTGAGTCGCAGAGCTGAAGCTCAACAAAACAATTATTGCGCATCGACTCGTTTATCAATGGCATGGAAGGACCGATATTGATAAAGCGCTTCACATTCTTTTCACTAACGAGGTCTTTAAAGATCTCTTGAAAATCCATTTGCTTCTCATTAATCTTCTTCAAATCCCGCTCTTCTTCGAGGTCCAAGGAAACGACTTTGTACTCTTCGAGTGAAACGCCTGAAAGGACCAAGTTTGTCACATTACTCGTCTCTGGCTCACTACCGCCCTGTTCAAGGTTCAGGCTTGAGTTGTTGGTAATCATTTCTTGAAAGCTTTGCTTACCACTAATTACATTGAGAGCAGAGTCACCATTAGAATTTCCAACTATGAAATTAGGCTTTAAGTTAAATTTTATATAGCGCTCGTAGAGTCCGATTTGAACGATGGCAGAGGCTAAACTTTTTAAACGGATGTTGTGCAAAAAGTTTGATTGCGGAGACACTATATAAGAGTGAAGATCAAAACTTTCTTCGAAACATCGATCGATTATTTTTTGTGCTTCTTTAACTCGAATGGAAACTTCGGGTATCCTTACAACAGCTTTTCGGATCTCCTCTTGATCCAATCCATTCATTCCTGCAAATACGACGGCACTCAAACTCATTCCAACCCCTGTAGTTGTATTTTTTTTCAAAAGCTTACGACAAATGTCCTGCTTTTAGGTTAAGAGCAATATGCGTACCGAATCACTATCAGTTGTTTTGGAAGTTTTTATAGGCTCATGGGCAAATTAGGGCGCACACGCAGTTACCTTGCCAAAAACGAACTTCACTTTTTTTCCCAAGAGAAGAAAGAATTACAAGACGAAGGTCGAACTAAAGAATCTACTTGAAGAATGGAAAAAACCTAAATGATGCGACTTGTAATGATCTCCATTTTCAAACTTTTACGGAGACACAAATCCCCGATTTAACTTGAGTTTTTTTTGCATCGAGACCTCTGTCTCTGCTACACTTATGTTCGTAGACAAAAGAAGAGTTACAATGGAATGAGTTAACTCACTTTTTAATAGGGGCACGTTCTCGAGGATGAGTTCAAAACGAAGCAGGGATGCTAAAAAATCAGAAAGTTTACTTAAGGTCCCGCGACCACCACTAGAGTCTCTCTACATTTATGTATTTTTGGGAGCCGTTAGTTTTATGGTTGCGGATACGGTTGTTCTCTCTACGAGAGAACTCATGCTCCCCAATCAAACGCCTCCCAAGAAACTGGCGCGCCGCTCTGGCGGAAGACTTCAAGCCACGAAAACAGGCACCCTGCGAGATAAGAATATTTTCTCTGGCAAAGGAGAAATTGCTCCTCCTTTTGGGCAGTCAAAATCGAACGAACCTACGCAAACTCCGACTCGTGATCCCGTTCTCACACGACTCCCTATTGTGCTTGGCGGAACCATTGTCTCTAATAATGAAGCTCGATCCATCGCGACTATAAATCTACGCAGTAAAAACGAAATCATACCCGTCAAGCAAGGTGAAATCATCTCAAACGTCGGTCCTGCTCGAATTGAAATCCTTAAGATCGAACGAGGAAAAGTTATTTTTAGAAACCTCCGCAATTCGGCCCTTGAGTATGTTGAGTTGAAAGTCGACGAAAAAATTAACTTCGGTGTTGCCAAACGAACAACACCGTCTCCACAGAAAACTTCAGGAGAAGTCATCGCCGATACCGAAACAGATTTTCGAATCAGTGGAGATACGATTAAGAAGTACACAGCTAATCTTACGAATCTTTTACAGCAAGCTCGCGCAGTTCCAAATATTATCCCCGGATCTGGTGGCCAGGTTGATGGGTATCGGATTGTAGATATTAAGAAAGATTCCATTTTCACAAAATTGGGCATCAAGCGAATGGACGTTATTAAAAACGTTAACGGAGAGTCGATCAACAGCCCTGCTAAAGCAATGCAGATGTACAATGCCCTTAAGAATTCTAATGAAATTTCTATCGAAGTAGAACGTGGTGGAAGCGTAGAGACCTTTAACTATACGATTGAGTAATATGAAAACTGAACAAGAGCAAAAAAAGAAAAGCAACCGAAAGCTAATAATTATTATTGCTGCTTTTTCTGTTGTTATAGGCTTGGGTGCTATCGCCTATGTTACTTATGAGTTCTACAGAGTCACTAAAGCTATTGAAACCATCGCGAATGTTCCTAATATGACAAAAGACCTCGAAGCGAACCGACCTGACTCTGCAAAAGGTACAGGCGAAAGCTCTCCCGTTAATTGGGAAAAGGCTGTCAAAAAGCTTGAAGGCAATCATTTTCAGTTCTCAAGAAAGCAGATAGACGATTTAAAGATTACTCCCGAGGCTATCCTTTCAGAAGGTCGAGTCGTTCCCAATATGAATGGTGAAACAAATCAGCTCAATGGCTTTAAAATCATTTCCGTTAAGGGGAATGGCCTTCTTCACCTACTAGGCATTAAAGAAGGCGATATTTTGGCCAGGATTCACGGCCAAAGCATGGATAACCCTATGGCCATGTTAAAAGCTATCAATGAATTTAAAGGCCAAGATGAAATTGTACTAACTTTTAATCGCGAAAATAGTGATTTTGATTTACGTCTGACATTTATCGATTAAGCCCACAAAGGAAGGTGGCAATGAAAAAAACAGGATGCGTTTACTACACATTTCTTGCTTTACTGTGCTCTATCGTAATGACCCAAGCTCAAGCTCAGTCCGGTCGCTTCGGTACTCAACCAGCCAAAGAAACTCCAGCAGAAGAGACTCCTTCAAAAGATGGAGCTAAAGGAGAGACCGAAAAGTCTGAAGAAAATAAGATGGACTTTGCCACGGCAAACCCAGAGGACATCACCAATGAAAACTTCCCGGATCTTATTGAGAGCTTTGATTATCCCAATGCTGAGATTTCAGATGTCATCAAGGCGATTTCAAAGTTAACAGGAAAGAACTTCATTGTAGACCCCGGTGTGCGCGGAAAAATCACGATAATCGCTCCTTCGCAAATTACAATTGCGGAAGCCTGGAAAGCTTTTCTCTCGGCTCTAGCCATCAATGGGTTTACTGTTGTACCCGCAGGACGCTTTTTGAAAATTAAATCTTCTAGGAATGCCGGTCGCGATGCTATCGAAACCTACACGGGCGATTACTTTCCCAACAGCGATCAGATGATTACGCGAATCCTAAAACTTCGCTACATTTCAGCTGATGAAGTTAACAAACGGCTCCGCATTCTCCCTTCAAAAGAAGGTGAAATGACTCCCTATGAGCCCACCAACTCTTTGATCATTTCTGACTATGGCTCAAATGTCGAAAAAATGGTGAAAATTATCACCGAACTCGATCGCCCTGGATTTGAAGAGAAGCTTGAGGTGATCCCCATCAAGAACGCGACAGCTAAAAAGATCGCTGAACTTGTAAATACAATCATCAATAAGGGAGAATCCGGCGGAAGCGGAAGATTTCGCTCTTCAAGCCGATTCAGACGGTCGAACAACAAAGATTCTGGCGCCACCAAAGGTTCAGTGACAGAGTCGATTTCAATTGTAACCTCTGATGACCGTACGAATGCCATCATCGTACTCGGTAATGATGCTGGAATTAAAAGAATTCAAAAACTCGTTCGCCAGCTCGACTACCCACTCGATCCATCAGAGAGTGGTGGTGTTTATGTTTACTATGTTAAAAATGGAGAAGCTAAGCTTATTGCCCAAACCCTCTCAGGGATTGCCCAAGAGGAAGAAAAGAAAAGGCAGAAGCAACAACAAACATCGAACCGTGAAAATGCCAACACCAACCCAGCTCAAGAGTCTCGACCCATTTTTGGTGGCGATGTTAAAATTGTGGCCGACGAAAACACCAATAGCTTGATTATCACAGCCAACAAACAGGATTATAAAACCGTTCTTCAGCTGCTCGATAAAATTGATATCGCAAAAGACCAGGTCTATGTTGAAGCCATCATCCTAGAGATGAACATTCAAGACTCGTCTAACTATAATGTGAATGCCTTCCAGTTTATTAAATCTGGAGACGGTGACGGTGCTCAAACTCCACTCCGTGTCGGATTTAGCTCCGGCGGCGTGACAAGCCTCTTCGACCTAGCCAAAACGGGAGCTATTCTTGGATTCGGAAGCGGAGACACCATCGAGGTAGAAACTCCAACTGGAAATATTCGAATCAAAGAGCTTGTTGGCTTTGTTGATTTCATCAAAACCTACACCGAATCCAATGTTCTTTCGACTCCGCAGATTATCGCACTCGATAACGAAGAGGCAAAAATTAAAGTCGGTGACGATGTTCCAGTTGCCAATAATACGAGCACGGGTACAAACGGAATTCAAAATAACAGCATCCAATTTAAAGAAGCCGCTATTGAATTAAAAATTAAGCCATTCATTAGCCCCGATTCGGATATTGTTCGATTGAACATTGATCAGTCGATAACTGAAATTAACAACAATGTCGTTCAAGGCTTTGAAGGCAACGCCCAGGGCCGCTCAATTCGCGAAGTAACGACAAATATTGTTCTTCGTGACGGAGATACCGCAGTCATCGGTGGATTGATGAAAGATGTTGAGCGCATAGAGGAGCAAAAGGTTCCACTTCTCGGTGACATTCCAATTCTTGGTTGGCTTTTTAGAGGCCGTAGTACAACAAGCCAAAAGGTAAACCTAATGATCTTTCTCACTCCGAGAATTATCAGAAACCCTCTTCACGCCAAAGCCATTCTCGACGAAAAGATCGATGCTCGAGCCCGCTTTATACAAACTTTTACAGAGGGCAATGATCCCCATGGCGCGCTTTTTGATAGACTTAAACTCGGCAAGAATGGCATCGATGAAGCCCCAGTAGAGAATCAACCACAGGAAGTTTTTGAAGAGCCCCAAGAAAAACTAGAGTTTGATCTTGAACAAGCTCCACTCGAAGAAGTTCAAGATGGTGATACTGACGAGGACATTTTTGAGGAATAGAATTTGGAGTTTAAGTTAAATGGCAACGACAACAATAGCTATTGAAAACATACTGTCTAAAAATTCGGGGATGACAAAAGATCAGGCCATCTCCGTTCTCAATATGCAAAGCGACAGTGGGCTCGTCTTAAGAGAAGCTATCGAAAAAAAGGGAATGCACGCCCCCGAGGACATCTTGGCTGAAGTTTGTCGCCAAATGGAACTCAATTTTATCAAAGATATTCCAGTGAACGACATACCTGTTGAGCTTATCAACGATATCCCGATTTCATTTGCCAAAGCCCACGAAGTTCTTCCGTTCAAGGTGGACGACAGAAAAGTAATCGTTTTATCGACAAATCCCCTCAATACAGAGGTTTACGACGATTTAAGAGCTCTTTTTAAGAAGCGGGTCGAACCGCTCATTTCTACAAAGACAAAAGTTCTAGATGCCATTGATCGCGTCTACGAAAAGGGAACATCGGCCCTTGAAGGCCTCGACGAGATTGAAGAGGAAGAATACGATCTCGACGATCCTATTATCGATCTTCTCGAATCAGGAGAAGACGATGCTCCAGTCATCAAGCTTGTAAACACTCTTATTTTTCGTGCTGTTAAAGAAAAGGCTTCAGATATTCATATCGAGCCCTATGAAAAGAATATGGTCGTACGCTTCCGTATCGATGGAACGCTCTACGATGTTTTTAAACCACCCAAAAAGCTGCAAAATGCCATTACATCGAGAATAAAAGTAATGGGAAATCTCAATATTGCAGAAAAGCGACTGCCACAGGATGGTCGAATTCCTATTAAAATTGGTGGAAAAGACATCGATATTCGTCTCAACACTGTTCCCACTTCGTTTGGTGAGAGACTGGTGATGCGTCTTCAAGATCGCTCGAATGTAATTCTATCTCTGGAGCAACTTGGATTTTCGCAAAAGAGCTTAAAAGAACTCAGTGATCTTTTACAAAGAACCTATGGCATCATCTTGGTCACGGGACCTACGGGATCTGGTAAATCGACGACACTTTATGCCAGTTTGCAAAAGCTCAACAATATTGAAACCAATATCATTACCGTTGAGGATCCGGTGGAGCAACGAATTCCCGGTATCGGTCAGATTCAGGTAAACTCTAAAATTGGACTGACCTTCGCCGCTGGACTTCGAGCTATTCTCCGTCAAGATCCCAATATCGTGATGCTCGGGGAGATTCGTGACCTAGAGACAGCAGAAATAGCAATTAATGCTTCACTCACTGGTCACCTGGTTTTATCTACGATTCACACAAATGACGCTTCCGGAGCCTTCCCCCGACTCATTGATATGGGTTGTGAACCTTTCTTAATTGCAACATCACTTCTGGGAGTCATTTCTCAACGCCTTATCCGAGTCCTTTGCCCCCATTGCAAAGAGCCCTATGAGCCAACAGATCTCGATTTAGCCAATATTGAAATGACTCGCCAACAAGTCCAGGGCACTAATATCCACAAAGCGGTTGGTTGCGACCACTGCAATGGTAAAGGATATTCAGGTCGAACTCTTATTCAAGAGCTTCTTTTAGTAACTGAAGAGGTTCGAACTCTAGTTATGCAGCGAAAAGATTCAGGACAAATCAAAAAGAAAGCCATAGAGCAGGGCATGATCCCTTTTAGAGATGACGGGATCCAAAAAGTATTAAAGGGAATTACCACGATCGAAGAGGTTCTCGCCAATACACAAGTTGATTTGTAAGGCTGAACTTCGATATATTTTAAGAAATTCTATTAAGGAATCCTATGCCTGTTTACGAGTATAAAGGCCTCAATAAAAAGGGACGAAATATCCGCTCAACCATTGATGCGGACAATATGCGCGTGGCCCGAACTAAACTTAAAAAGCAAGGCGTCTACGTTGTCGAAATCAAAGATAAGTCGAAAACAAAAAAGAAGGCCAAGAGCAAAGTTGCCAACAATAAAAGCGTAGGTATTAAAGATATATCCTTAATGACTCGCCAATTGGCAACTCTCCTACGAGCCAATATCCCTCTTGTTGAAAGTATAGGGGCCTGTGCCGACCAGATGGAAAATCCCATCCTCAAGGATGCGCTCTACGACTGTAAAAACATGGTTAACGAGGGGTCTACCTTTCACAAAGCCCTCAGAAAATATCCAAAGATGTTTGATACAATCTTTGTATCAATGTGTGAAGCCGGTGAGACTTCAGGAACTCTCGATACAATCTTAATTCGACTTGCAGAGTTTAAAGAAGCCCAAAATGAACTCCAATCAAAAATCACCAGTGCCCTCGCCTATCCAGTGATCATGATTATTTTTATGTTGGGTATATTGGCTGTAATGTTCCTTTTCGTAGTACCCAAGATGACCGCCATTTTTGAGGATGCGGGCATGGAACTGCCCTGGTACACGCAAATGGTCATCGATTTTAGTGGTTTATTGGTAAACTATTGGCTTTTTATCATTGCGGGAATCGGACTTTCTGCCTTTATTTTCAACAATTGGAAGAACTCTGTAAATGGACGTAAAACATACGATGCCATCGTTTTAAAACTACCTCTGATTGGTAAACTAGCACGAATGATAGCAGTGAGCCGTTTTACAAGAACATTATCGACTTTGCTCAATGGGGGCGTCCCCATGCTCAATGCCATGGATATTGTCCGTAATGTTGTAAACAACAATACCATTGCCAAGGCCGTCGATGATGCTCGCGACCACATCTCCGAAGGGGAAAATATCGCGGGACCATTAAAAAGGTCGGGGCAGTTTCCGCCGATTGTAATTCACATGGTCAATATTGGTGAAAAAACTGGCGAACTAGAAAATATGCTGGAACAAGTCAGTGATTCCTATGACTTTCAGGTCAAAAACGCTGTCGCAGGCCTCACATCCATTCTAGAGCCTCTACTCATTATCGTTATGGGTGGCGTCATTGCTGTCATTGTATTTTCAATGCTCATCCCAATGTTTGAAATGGCGAACTTCGGAGGTTAAAATGGTATCCTTAAAAAAAGTTTTTTGGAGGAACACAATGTTGCGAAATGAAGAGGGACTCACACTCGTTGAAATTATGATCGTTCTTGCGATTCTAGCGGGTCTCGCTGCTATCTTAGGTACTACAGTCTTTGGTGCACTCGATAAGGCAAATGTTAGACAAGCAAAGATTCAAATGGGAACCATCGCCGGTAAACTCGACGAATACTCTGCCGACTGCGGAATATACCCTACGACGGATCAGGGCCTAGAAGCTCTTATAAACGCTCCCGAAGTGGCTCCCACATGTGATGACTGGGGACCGACTGCCTACTTTAAGAAATTACCTAAAGATCCGTGGAAGAATGACTATGTTTATGAGTCTGATGGCTCAACCTACACCCTTTACTCCCTAGGCAAAGACCGAAAAGAGGAAGGTGAAGGCTACAATAAAGACATTTATTACGAATAAGAACGAGCACAAATTTGTGCAATTTATCTCTTAGAAAAAGAGCTCGTTTTGAGCTCTTTTTTTTGTGCTGAAATCGGTTTTTATGGGCAAAATCAGAGGGATTTTTACGCAATTTTGCATGGGTCTGAGGCCATTTTAATGTAAACTACCAGGTGTGAACGTTTACGAAACTTTCTCTCATTTGCGTAAGGATGAAAAGGGACTCACCCTCATTGAAATCATGGTGGTTCTCTTTATCATAGCGGCCTTTTTTGCCATTGCCCTCCCCTCTCTCAACGATCCCGGGAGAGAGATGCGCTCTGAAATTCGCAAACTCAAAGTATTAACGAGAACCCTGAGGTCCCGAGCGCGTATCTCTAACCAAACTTTGAGACTCGTGCTCGAGTTCCCTAATGAGGATGCTGAAGACCCCCAATATCGTTTTTGGGTCGAAGCCACTACCGAAAGAGTGACCCTGCTTTCGGATGATCAAAAGGAAGATATCGAAAGAGAGCTTAAAGACGATCAAGATGTTGATAATTTATTTGGCTTTTCTTTGGATGAAAGATTTTTCAAAGAACCTAAAGTTCTACCGATGAACCTACAGTTTGATCGCATCGAGTACACTAAACTCGAAGAACCCATTGTCGATGGAAAAGCCTTTATTCACTTTTTTCCCTCGGGGCTTGTCGAGGAATCGGCCATTCACATCAAAAGTCCCGATGATCAATTTAAATTCACGCTAGCCGTTCATCCACTTACCGGTGAAGCTGAAATTGTTTACAAAGACGTTGAGCTCAGGGATATGGTGGCGCAATGAGGAGAGATCAAAGTGGATTTACTCTTATAGAAACCCTTATTGCAACAATGATTATGATGGGAACCATCGTTATTGTTGCCAATACCTGGTCCGGTAACGTCAGTCGCGTACAAAAGTTAAAAATTCAGCAAAGGGCGGCCCTTCTTCTTGAACGTTTGATTACCGAAACAAAAATCAAATACATCAAAGACAAAAGTCAAATTCCAGAAGAGGACAGTGGCCCATTTGAAGATATAGAAAACTATTCGTGGGAAATCCAAACCCAACCTGCCGAAATGGGTTCTGTCATCGAACTCGCCGCCCAAGGAATCTTAGCTGATCAAGGAGGCGATGGAGGAGATGCCCAAAACCAGGAATTCACTCAGCTTCTTATTAATGTTCTCAAAGAGTACCTCAATCAGCCGGATCTAATTAGAGAAATTCAATACACTGTCATCTATACCAAAGGAAAGAGACAAGTCCGATACCGCGCCTCGGGCTACCTAGTCAACTTCGATGCGAATATGCCTTCCATCCCCGGCCTTGGAAACATTAACCCCGCTGGAGGCGGAGAGAACTCTGGGGGCGATCAATGAAGACTCGAATGATTTCTGCTCTCCTTTTAAAACAAAAAAATGAATCGGGACTCACTCTGATCGAATTGATGATTTCGATTATGATTATGGCCGGATTATCGCTATTGATTGCACAAGCGATAAATAGTGGCGTTCGAAGTAAAAAGAAGATTGAAGTCATGCTTGAAAAAGAAACTCTATATGCCGATGTCATTAAAATCATCGAGCAAGACATAAACAGAGCTTGGCACTATCGTGACTTTCATTTTGAAATTGTAAAGGCAGCCAAAGAGGCCCGATCAAAAGCAAAAAATAAAAACAAGAATAAAAATAATAATAGCAATCCAAATCAAGCACCAGCAATTGTGTCTGGCCCGGGAGAGGAACTCAAGGCACCTGTTAAATTGACTCACTTTGAGGGAACAAAAGACACTCTCAATTTTACTGCGCTCAGTAATTACCGAATCAGAAAAAACTCCCAGGAGTCGCAACAAGCAGAAGTGGGCTATTTTACGAAGTCGTGTAAAAGAAACAAAGAAGACCGTGACGGTTCTTTATGTTTATTCCGCAGGATTTCTCCCTACATTGATGAAGATATTACTAGGGGTGGCACCGAAACGGTTTTACTTCACGACATTGACTCCATTAGCTTTCGTTATTTTGGTGAAGGACGTGACGAGTGGCTCGATCGATGGAGCACCAAGGAACGGGCCGAACCCCATTCAAAAGATAAGTTTCCGATTGCCGTGGAAGTCACTCTAAA
>JAUHWN010000106.1 GCA_030424665.1 Bdellovibrionia bacterium
CGAACGCCTTCTGCGGACATTTCGACAAGCTCGTTCATTTGCTTTTCGTAAAAGGCGAGGCGGTGGGCGATTTTTTGAATCGTGCCCTTGGTATTTCTAACGACCTCTTCAAAGAGTGCCTGGGGCTCATCTTCTTTAGCCACTTCAGAGAGATACTCTAAAACGGCTTGATCATTGGAATAGTCTGGTTGGTCCAATTTTTTTGCGCCCATATGTAAGTATCGATCTTATAATAAGCTTTCTTGAGTCTAGGTGTACCAAACTGGGATCTGGTGAGGTTTAATTGGCCTTTGGTCTCTCTCGCCCGCAACAAGGCATTAATTACTCAATATAACTAGCCATTTTTCCGAATAATGTATTGAAAAATAGAGGAGGAACCGGTGAATATACCTGAGGCTAAAATACTTCTAGTCGACGATTTTTCAATGGTGCGCGCGAGTATTAAGAATATTCTTAAAGATCTGGGGATTACAAATATCCACGAGGCCAAAGATGGGCAGCAAGGTTTAGACATGCTAGCTGAGGCCCAATCAAAGAAAGAGCCTTTTGACTTGGTTTTTTGTGATTGGAACATGCCTAATATGAGTGGTATCGACATGCTCAAAGAAGTTAAATCGCGCCCAGAAATGAGTGATCTTCCTATCGTGATGGTGACTGCTGAACGGGACCGAGCCAACGTTGTTCAAGCCCTCAAGCAAGGTGCAAAAGATTACGTTGTAAAGCCGTTTAATAAGGCGCAAATCTCAAAGAAGATTGAACGGATCTTGATGCAGACTCCAGCACGAGCTTCTGCATAGGGAATAGGAGCTTTCCATGGCGGCGGAACAGGGGAGCCTCCTCGATTTGTCTCGAGGGGATCAATTGTGCCAAATCGTATTCGAATGCGTTAATGAGACTTTTTATCAGATGACTCAAACGAATCTGAGAAAGGGTCAGGTTCGCGTGTTCAATACCGAGGGAAGCTTAATAAATTACAAGCATGATATATCCGGGATCATTGGTGTCGTCCAGGACGATCTCGAAGGAACATTTAGTCTGAGTTTTAGTTCTGAGACTGTATTTCCCATCCTCTCTGAATTCTATAGTAAAGATATTAAGAAAATTGATGACCGAGCTATAGACTCGGTCGCTGAGCTCACCAACGTCGTCTATGGGCTCTTAAAAGAGAGTCTGAATGACTATGGCTATGGTTTCAAAATGTGCCTGCCAATCGTGGTTATGGGCCCCAACCACAAGGTATTTTCACCACTGAGCGCTACCAAGTGGAGCCAAGAGATCCACACGAACCATGGAACTTTCTGGGCAGAACTTCTCTTCCACAATTTCTAATTATTTTTAAATTCAAAATGAATGGGCCGAATGAATGAATTGGTGCTTTGATAGATGAAACGATATCAAAATTATGCGACGTTTTTCTTGGCCGGTTCTTCTGAAAAGATAATCTGTGTGCTGAGATCGGGGAGATCAATAATAAATTTTGATCCCACTCCAACCTCTGACTCGACCCAAATACTTCCACCGACCTTAGCGACGGAGTCTTTGACCGCGTCTAATCCTACACCCCTGCCGGAGAGCTCTGTGACCTCCTCTTTAGTAGAAAAGGCTTTGCTAAATATATGTTGAATGACTTTGTGATCATCGGTTTCGGCGGCTAAGTCTTCGGCCCCTTTTTCTTTAAGTTTTTCACGAATGATTTCGGGGTTAATACCGCGGCCGTCGTCTTCTATAATCATCCTAAATCGGGCAGAGTCCCCATCTACGGGCGATATAATATTGATATTCATTCGACTCTGGAAGTCTTTACCGAGATCATCGCGTTCGTCGAATTCCTCAATCCCATGGTCAACGGCATTTCTAAAAATGTGCACCATGGTATTAAAGACTTCAGTAAAGGGTTCGGGAACAATTTGGAAGTCACCATTGACAAAGTTTATTGGAAGAATGGCTTTTCCTTGTTGGTTACCGAGTTCAACCACCAAATGGCTGTATTGAAGAAGACTTTCAATAATGGGTTCTTTGATGAGGTCCACGAGACGGTCTACGACCAAATCAGGAGTGTCGTGTTTTACAGCAAATTGAGTGGTCTCTTTGAGGCGACTCAGAGGAAGTTCGATAATTCGTTCTTCTGATACCGTGGCAGCGCCGAGAATTCTTTCGTGCTCATCGACAAAGTTGAAAAAACGTTCGTAAATTTGGCTGACTTCTTCGAGCATTTTCTTGCGGTTCATCTCTTTTTGTAGGTCTGAGACGTTTTCGGTTTCTGACCAAGCATCTTCCAGCACGTGTACCGCTTCGCCAAAATCATCCATAAAAAACATGCCCGCAGATCCCTTTATAGTGTGGAGGTATCTCATGTACTCTTCGACGACGTTGTGGTCTGGAGCATCCTTAGATAAAGTCTCGTTGAAAATTTTCGTGTAGTTTTTGACCAACATCAAAAATTCTCGGAAGGCTTTCTTTTGCAAAATAATTTTATTGATCATTTTAGCGTTCTTACGCTCTTTTTCTGCAGCCTCGTTGGCCTTGATTTCGTCTGTTTTGTCTGTAGCAACAAGAACGATGTCGGTGATTTGTCCCTCTGTATTTCTCACTGGGAAGAACTGAAGGGGTATGATTCGTCCGCCACTGTGATCGTATACCTGGGGGGCCATATCGATGAGTTCATCAAATGGAATGGGCTCCTCAAAGACCATGCTGACCCAATCAATGAAGCCCGTTTTCTCATCTTCAGGAATTTTTAAGACTTCGGTCACGTTCTTGTGTTGAGGGTCGCATTCAAGAATTTTAAGACAAGCTTTTGAGTAAATATTTGAGCATTGCCCTGATTCATCAAAGATAAGAAAGGCTTGTCCAAGAGAGTTCACAAGACTGTCAAGTTTGCGATTGATCTCAGAGAGTTCTTTGGCTGTTGATTCAATTTCGTCAGCTTTTTTAGCGATTTCGTCTTTGCTCTGCCTTAAATTGTGGAGAATGCTGAGTCGTCCCTGAAGGCTGACAAAGGAGATAAAATAACAGGAAATGACTCCGGCAAATGCGAGCAGAGTATGGGAGCTGTTATTTGAATAAGCAAGATAAAGTGTTCCGAGACTAGCGAAGCTGTAGTAGAGCGACAGGCTTCTAGTTGTCATTATAGTGTTACCAGATATAAAAATTACGAGTAGTGTACTGAGGCTGTACGCGGGGTCGAAGGAGTTTTCAGCGTAGAGGTAGATACTGTGGGCCGTAAGAGTCCACAACAATAGTGAGTATATCTCGTAGATTCTCTTTTGCAGCTTAACAAACTTAAAACTCATTCCTAGGGCCAATAGAAAGATTCCTGCTAAAGCGGACCTTTGAACAAGAGAATCACCACTGGTGTCTGTGAAATTGACGAGTACAAAATACCAAAGCGGGTAAAAGAGTGCCAGTAACACCATCAGAACACGGTATTGGAACAAAATAGTGTGGCGTTTGCCCAGGATTTTTTCAAGAAACATAAGTTCTTTCCAGTATTAACGATCAAATAATTAATCGGTGTTTTAAGCTCTCACATACACGAGACCTCAGTCTGGTTCGGGTGAATTTAAGGTTCATGGAGCGGCTCTTAGTGGCTCAATTTGAAATGGTTTTTAGAAGTTAGGAATTAGTGTTTTAGGGGCTGGATAATTTTGAGCCAGGATTGCGAAAATACCATCACAATAGGCACAATCTTCTGTTAATGCCCCTATAAGGGAGCAAACAAGGCTATGATGTTAGAAACATCCAGGCTTTGATTAAAGCCTTCAAGTGGTACGTTAAAGGGGATGAATTGTGATTGAAACAGGTAAAACCTATGTAAAGCTAGGACCCTATGAAGTCTTAGAAGTCATCGACTCCTACATAACAGGAGACTTAAGTATTGAAAAGTTGAGAGTGTGGGCGCGACAGTTTTTGTTGGATCCTTGGAGTGTTCACGACGATTGGTTTGAAGATGACGCCGGTATCGAAGAGTCATACCGGGTCTTTTGGAACGCTCTCTCGTATATGAGTCGAGCCGAAGGGCAGCGCTCGGAAGTTATTTATCGACTGAATGCTTGGGCCAATCTTCTGATTGATTACTATCAGTTACTTCCAGGAATTGACCTTAAGCGCTTCGATTAACTGAAATATTTTTGGGCAAAAATATTTGGGTGAGAGATTTCAAACTTTATTCATTTGAGGCGCGACAACTAATGGGAACGCTCGTCTTAAAGCGTTCCTGTAGAATATTAGCCTTTTTCGGATAGAGAGAGAACGATGAACATTTCACTAAAAGCTGGCGAGTATTTCTCTGTGTATTAACAGCTTGAATCATAATTCCGCCAAAATGGAGTGGGGTCTCGTCAAAGTCCAAAAGGTTGAATGAGTTGAAGTGGGCCTTGCCACCCTTTTTACTCACAGTTTGCGATAGTACTTTAGGTGGCTCAGGACCTGCGAATTGGCCATTAGATCTGAGCCCTTCATATTTTGCCATGATAATAACGTTTTCTTTATAACGAGAAAGTAGCTTCTGAGCCTGGGGACTCATTTCTACATCAATGTCGAGCGCTGGAACGAATTCCATGGCTAGTTTTTTTTCTTCTGCTGCATTCGACTTTTCAGAAGTCGAAGACTCTCCATACAGAAAGGGAGTGCTGAAAAAAACTAATATAATGGAAAGAGTTTTTAGCCAATTCATACTTCATCTATTATTAGGAAAAAATCGAGTAAATAACAACTAATTATAAATAGCCTGGGTTTTATACTGCATAAGGATGCGACCATCTGAGTCTTCATAGAAGCTCAAGGCGAGGAGGACTCGCTCGTGGAGGTTTTCTAAGCGCAGTATGTAGACGGCGTCGAGTTTGATGCGTTTAGAGCCTTTAAAACTTCCTGAGTAGGCGAAATGTTCAGCTTCGCTCAAACGTTCAAGGGAGCTCTGATAAGGAAGTTCAAAAACTCCAGATTGTCCTGGAAACCAAGCGTCTGTGGCGAGAATTTGCATTTCGTTGTCTCCACTGAGCCGTAAATTAAATCCCAGTGGAAGACTGCCAGAGCCGGTGTCTTCTGTGTCTATAGGGAGGTAAATAGTCTCGTTAGTATCAAGGCTACTGACTTCAACAGTCTGTATTTCTTGATTTGAAAGAACGAGCTGATCGAGTTCGAGTGCGTGGATCGCACTATCTTCAAAAACTTTGTAACTGATGTCGATCCCTTGCTGACTCATTGCTAATATCTCAATTCGGGCCCTGACAAAAGACTCTTTCGTTAAACTGAGAACGTAAAAAGTAGCTCCCTCTTGGAGATTGTGGGTTGGAGTACTTTCTAATTTAGAGAGAAGGCTGAGGTTTAGGATCTCTCTGCGCTGAGAGACCTTAAGTCTTCCCCCGTTAGCTTCAAGGGCTTCAAGTGTCCATTCTCTACCGTTCTGACTAAAGTGAAGTTGATTGAAGTGACTGAGTGAAAACTCGATGTTTTGTAGGTTGAGGCTTTGACCAGAGCTGAGACGAAAACTGAACTCAGTGGATTGGGTGGGCTTTGTTGCACGAGTGAGTTCACGCACTGAACCATCCCTATGACTTTCAAACGAAAGCTGCATGAGCTCTTCGGTCGCTTGATCTTCTTTTTGCGGAGTCTTTGCTTGTTTTGCATCTTGAGCACAGGCAGCGAGGACACTGAGTGCTAGGATCAGTCCTAAGCTTTTAAAGAGTTGATTGATTTGTGTGGAGTAGCTTCGTTTCATGACGCTATGCATACCACTTTGGAACCAGCTGCACACTGGGTAAAGTTTACAGGAAATTTAAATTAACTAATGATTATAATAACTTGTAATTTCTATATGGTTCCACTTTGGAAAAAGAAACAATACCTATCCGCAAAAGGCGGAATGGCTGGTCCAGAAAAGAGTAGTAATTGATGGTCCTTGAAAGGAAGTAATCGGAAGGACTCAAGGGAGTTAAGGGGAGTGGCTTGAGGGTCACTCAGGAGTCGCATGGTTTATGGATGGGGGCTTGATCAAAAAAAACCTCCCTTGGAAGGGAGGTTTTTGTACAGATGGAAATTCTATCTGATTTTTTTAAAGAACAAATGAGCCTTCACAGGTCATTGGTAAACTCTCTGCCCGAGATTGTGGAGTATCATTAGCACCTCTACCTCTAAGCCAGTTTGGAGTGAAACGTTCTCTTAAGCTTGGGGGATCAATTCCACCATTTTGCTGTTGCTTCTTGAGAACTTCATGTGGCTTTTCGAAAAGGTACTTGATCTTGCGCAAGCTTCTTACAATATCGCGACTGATTGTACTTCTCTGATAAATCGTCACTGACATCCAAAGAGCAAAATAACCAAGTTGTGAAATTGCACTCGAGTAGGCTGTATATCCACCAGGAATATCTGTCAACTTTAACCAATAGGGAAGGTGAGATACGGCAGCATACCAATCCCAACCGATACCAGTAAAAAAAGTTCCGGTTAAGCCCGCAATAGCGGCGACAAAAGGCACGGCAACTGCGACACGCTGATTCCAAAGACGACGTTCTTTAAGCCAGCGAACTTTTGGGATAAAGCGATTTTTCCAAAAAGTAACGCCACGACGATCTTCGGGATCTTCGGCGTCAAATTCATTAATAGAATATTTGGCATATTCATACACAACGTCTTTTAAAAGACGGTCGCCGAGAATTCGACGGTTCTTGCGCTCGCGGCTCGTGCGAACACCCGTACCATAGTGAAGTCTCACAAGACGGTCTTCTTCGATGCGGTATTTTGCTTCTCGCGCTTTTTCAAGACCCTTTGGGTCTCCTTGGTAAGCTCTTCGCTCTTCTGGAGTGAGAAGTCGCCCTTCAATGAACTTACGATCAAGCTTTTTCATCTCTTCAACAAACTTAGGGAAGTACTTTGCCGTGATTTCATATTTTTTGGCCTTGTACTCCTCGTCACTCATGTCACCATCGATGTAGCGTTGAGTATAAGGGTCGAGTTCATTATCAACTCTCTCGTCCATTCGAACGGGAGTCTTTTTAAAACGATTGAAAGCTGAGTCGCGTAGCTCTTTAACCCATCCAAAGTAACGATCAGAAAAAGTCGGCTCATACGTAATGTCCGGAATATCCTGACCAGGCTCATTGAGGACTTCTTTAAGAAGCTGATCTAGAGAGACCGTAAGCTCCCTAAAAGCTTCTAGTTGACGATCACTAGGAATATTATCGTCAGCAGCAATGCTGCCAAGAAGTGCAAAGCCCACTCGAACGCGTTTAAAAATTTCATCGACAACAAGCTCAGTGATTGCTCCGCCGGCAATTTCTTGCCAATAGCCAATGTCCCGTACGACAGCTTCTAAATTATCAAGACTGTAAACCGTTTGATCGACGAGTTCGTGGAAATCTTCGATATTATCTACGATTGGTAGGTCATAAGTAAATTCACCGGGGAGTGAATCGTAGTCGGGGTTAATGGCCTCGGCTCGATCGATGAGATCTTTAACTCGAGCTCCTGGTCGAACATAGTTGACCGTACCGACTTCGTCTTCCGGAACAGTCAATTGAGCAACTGCAGAAGAGGCGCCGAGTACAACTAAAAACAATAATTTAATAAATAATTTATACCACATAATTCACCTCTAAAATTGAAACCGAGTTGCATCCAAAAGCTTTTGGATGAAGGTTCTGTCATCAACACTGCGATCGGCTTCCCAGCGAATGTAGAGTGGTTCACTGTAGGCTGCTGCCTCAATTTCATCACTATCACATTCTTTGTCATCACATCCGCTGATGTAAAATGGAAAACTTTGCTGCGCCACTTGAATCTTAATATAGTGTTCCGCACCTGGCTTGACCCAGCCACCGAGTTCACGAGTCATAAAGCTGAACATCGGTAAGAAGACTCTTGGTCCTCGCATAAGAGGGTCGAGTCCATCATTACCTTGGAGATCAATATTAATCTCATCCATAAAAACATCGGCTTGTGAGTCGTTGCTAAAAGTAAGTGGTCGAGACATGATCAATTCTCGTCCTAAAAGTCCTTCATTTCTAAAAAGCTGAAGTTTAAAACGACCGCGATAGAAGAAAGCCGTTTCTTGATCCATGCTTTGGACGCCGACGACGTTGTTGTTAGCGATAAGATTCGCATCATCATCTGCTTCGGGAGCACCAACAGGTCGAGAAAAGAGTCGACTTTGTTCTGATGCCATGAGCATGAACATTCGAGCTTTGTCGAAAAGAACGATTTCAGTTGGGTTGCCCGCGCCAAGAATATCAAGATTCGGGTCACCAGCTTCGTCGATGTTTACATTTACTGTTGGGTCACCGCCTGAAAAAGAAATGGGACTCTGAATATTTCCATCTTCATCAACAGGAAAGGCGAGTGGGTTTGGAGCTCTTCTTGGAATGCGTCCAAGAGTCGCAACAGATATATTGAATTCAGGAGCCATTCCGTATTCACAGCGAATTTGCGGTTGGTCCACTGAGTACTCGTACTCATTGAACATCTCATCTTCGTCATAATGAAAAACTGGAGAGATGTTGCCGCCAATTGATGAAGTACCAAGGTTTGTGTAAACGATGTACTTTTCAAACTCACCGTTGAGAAGGTCGTACTTATTTGGTAGTTCATCATAGTAGCTTCTGTGGGGTTGACTCGCGTCTACATATCCAGGTTTAAAGTTAGGATCTTTTTCGAAATCGACAGAATATTTTGCTTTGTGATTTCCGCAGCTGCGAGCTGCATTAACGGTCACAGGATAAATGCAAAATTTGTTTCGAGTCTTTGTACACGAATAAGATTCCCTTCCTGCGCTTCTCCAGCCTGTGCGAGGCTCCTCTCTAGTATTCCAGCGCTTACAGTTAGCAGCCAGTTTGCGAGTTACAGTATAGGCAGGCACTGTTTCGATTTCGGGAACGAGTCTTCTTTCTTGCATGAATTTTTGCAAATCAAAGAAAGATCCATCGAAGTCATCATAGGATGAGTCACGATCAAAACCAGAACCTAAGTTCGAACCTCCGCCAAAACCACTTCCTGGACTGGAAGGTGGAGTGTAAGTCGATCCACCTGGACTATAAGTAGAGCCTCCGCCTGAGTCATAAGATGGTTCAGGCTCGGGGTAATATTCGGCACAAGTCGTATTGACAGTTACGTAGTAAGTGTACTGCTCTTCGACGTTGACATAACAAGTTGTTGAGTAAGGCTCTGTGTTTGAGTAACCGTCACAGGTACTCAAGAAGTCACCTTCAAGCTTTACATAGCTGTAGTGTTCTTTAACTAAGAAATCCAATTCGCCTTCCCAATTAAGGTCAAATTGAAGAAGTTCTTGTCTTTCATTTTGCAGGTTAGCGCCGGCCATGTTTTCCCAACGAGCAAATGCCTCAGGGTCGTGTTGATGGGCCGTACGAACGGTTCTCTCACCGGCTTCACCGCAAGAAAAGCCTCGAAATTGATTTTGGTAGGAATGCTCTAAGGGGAGCATTTCGCCACAATTTCCCATGACTTGCTCTCGAGGTGGCTGGACGATTCGCTCCCTTTGGGCGGGAATTTCATGGTAGCCAGCATCGCTACATCGTTTTCCAGACTGACTGCACTCATAGGGGTATGCTTGAGCGAAGCCTGCTGTAAGAGAAATTGAAAATAGAATCATTAGAATTTTCATGGTTCACTCTCTGTAAGTTAGTAGGCAAAAAAAAGACCTCAGCAAATGCTGAGGTCTTGTTCAAATTGAAGGTTAATTGAAGAAGCTTCCGAAGTCTCCGTCATTTCCACCATCAACAGGAGTTCCGTCGAGGTTGAGTACAGGAGCGTTATCACCAGCTTCACAAGTGTATCGAGAGGCCTCATAACCATTCATGAGTGATTGAGCATTCTCGACAATTCTATAGCGTGCGGCTTCTGTCGTTTTCATTTGTTGGAAAATTTGTCCTACAACAGCGACCAGATTACGTCCTCTTTGTCCGCGTGGAAGAGCTGGGATTTGATCAAAGTTGCTGTATATACGATTTCCGTTGGCATCAGTAAGGTTTCCGCAAGTGGCTAAGAAATCTCTTTGACCTTCGGTCATAGGGCGTTCTACACCACCAACATTGACCCTTACTGGCTTTTGATTGTTGAAACGATCTGAATCCACTTTACAGATAATGCGAGCGCTGTTGTCAGCCATAGCAGGAGTTGCAAAGTAATTTTGTTCGTGGAAGTTTTGCTGAGCAGTATTGTCAAAGCTCGTAAGCATCATTTCTTCACGGATATCATTTAACATGAGCTTTAAGATTCCAAGAAGGACTTCAGTCGTCGCTCTCTGATCAGTAGCCCATGTAAAGGCCGCATTGATTCGAGTGACAAATCCTACATCTTTAGCTGTGTAGTTGTTGGCTTCTTCGCGAGCGTCGAGATCGTCGCGTGATGCGAAAGCATCAATAGTTTTCTTGTCGTACATTTCAACGAAGTGACGAACTTTAGCGAAAGCTTGAACGAGCTCAAGATCAGTAACGGCTAGAGTACGTGACCAGTTTTCGGATTTAAGAGCTTGAACGAGGGGCTGGTGCGTGAGGTCCTCGAGATTGAGAATCCACTTGTTAGCATCAAAGCTAGGGCCAGGTTGAAAGGCTCCAATAGGGATCTGGTAGCGCGCGCGCATGTAAGATCTAACAAAGAAAAGCTCTTGAATCTTCATGAATTCTTCTCGAGCAGCCATGGCATCGTTTTCATTTGTAAATCGAAGCCACTCACTTGTACCGTATTCAGTTACAAAGTTTTGAATAAGGCTAGGGAGGCTATCAACAAGTCCTTGCAGAAGATCTTTTGTTTTACGAGTGAGTTGATTGTTTTCTTCGATTTGAAGGTTTAATTCTTCAAGGCGATCGGGTCCAATAATTTGCAAACAAGCGAGGTCAGGATTTAAGAAAGCTTGAGCGCCAGAAAATTCCCTAGAATCGAGCATTTCAGTAATGACTTTTACTGAGTAATTATCAAGGTCAGATAAAATCGATGATTTTTGACCATTTACTCTTTCGACGAGGGGGCCAAAATCAATGTTTCCAACAGTAGGAGAGGTGATGTCTTGGTCTCCAACAGAGATCTCAGTAGCAGAAGGAAGTGAGTCGGCCGTGATTACCGTGTTAAGGTCAAGTTCGCGATCGAGAGTATCAAGGGCTGTTCTTAACTTGTTGGAAACAGCTAAGAAGTCGTCAAGTGAAACTTCTTTTGCCAATGAGTCCTGACTCATTTTTCTGATTTCGTCACGAATAACAAGAATGTCAGCGAGCTGTGTATTCATACGATCGACAACACTTTCTAAAAATGCACGGTCTTGTTGGTTCAAGTCTTCTTTTCTATTTAAGATATCTTGGATGACACGAGTGTTATCTTGAGAAACTTGGTTGAAGTCGTAGGTTCCGTCCTGGTTAAAACCAATGGCACTGCCAGATTGTACAGTGGCGATGGTTCCATCAACTTGAGTTTGAGAAAAAGCAACAGGGGTAAAAGCAAATGAGGCAACAAGAGCGGGAGCCAGCACGTACCTTTTGAGTGTATTTTTCAACATGGGATTCTCCATTAAGTAAAAATAGATTAATCGTTTTAATATAATAATTTCAGTACGGCTGGCTCTTTTGCGAAAAGCTTGCCGGCCTCACAGGGCAATGAAAGGCATTAGAAGGCCTAATTGAGGTCATAAGACTTTTTGCGCATGGAGTGGCGACGATTCGTGCAAGGTACGACTAAAAAACAAAAAGCATCTTTCATATTTAACTTAAATGGCTCGCGTTCCACTTACAGAAAAACCAGTGCTAAATAATAAACTGTTCGAGAAAACCTCACTAGAAACAAAAAAGAACTTTCGGTTTAAAAAGGCCGTTGTCAGTTTCTATAAACCGAGTTAGTTCTTCGAGTATGGAAAACCTATCCTATTTAATGGCATTGTGTGCAAACTTGAGCTTTTCATCGGCCAGTATGGTCTATGCGAAGTATTCAAGGGAAGTATCGCCCCTTTGGATGAATGCATTTAAGTCGGGAGTGGCCCTCGCAGCCTTAACGTTAATGTTTGTTATCAATCCCGTTAAAAGTTTCGAACTTTCTTCTATTGGTTTCTTTATGGTTAGTGGCTTCATCGGTCTTTGTATCGGTGACTTTTTTTTACTGAAGGCTTTTGCTACCCTGGGGCCAGGTCGAACATTAATCCTTTTTGGATTTCATCCGCTGATACTCGGCACCCTATCTTACATCCTCTATGGTGAGGTACTTACGGCCAATAAATTGATTTCAATTTTATTCTTTATTGGGTGTCTTACGAGTATTTCACTAGAAAGTTACCAAAAAAATCGTTCTTGGAATCTCAAAGGTTTGGGGTTTGCTCTCTTGGGAGTTCTCCTCGACGCCGCTGGAATACTTCTTACCAGGCAAGGTTTCGAATCTGCTCCCGAATATGGCGCTAGCCAAGCCCATTTTTTTCGAACCCTCGGTGCTGGTGTTGGCTTCTTTCTTTGGATGCAGATTAAGCCCATTGGCTTTTTTAAAAGTTATTTAGATTTGGGCAAGAAGCAAAAAGTTGTTTTGATTATTGCAAGTTTGGCCGGAACCTTCCTTTCGCTACTTCTCTATCTAGGGGCTATAAAATACGGTGATTTAGCCATCGTGACGGCCATTGCTATTACGGGGCCGCTCTTTGCCACTCTGCTCGAGCTGATTTCAGAAAGGCAGCTTCCCAGTCGCCTCCATTTGGTGGCTCTCGGACTCTTTGCCGTTGGTTTTAGTTTATTGGTTGTCTTCTAAATCGAGATTTAATAGGCTAAATGGCATTATTTAGGGGGTATTATGGGTGATCTCAATTACATGACCGGCTTTGCGAGCCATTTCGAAACTGAAGCCTTACCGGGCGCTCTACCTCGAGGTCAAAACTCCCCACAAAAAACCGAGTATGGACTTTATCCTGAGCAACTCTCGGGTTCGGCGTTTACTGCGCCACGGGATCATAATCTAAGAAGTTGGCTCTATCGAATTATGCCAACGGTTGTTCACGGCGAGTTTGAACAGGTTGCTCACAATGAGTTTACGGGGGCGCCTTGGATGGAACTTCCTCCGACACCGAATCAGCTCCGTTGGTTTCCGCAAAAATTGAATGGAGAAGGGAAGAACTTTCTTCAAGGTCTTATTTGTATGGCCGGGAATGGTGAAGTCGGGCAGTCTGGCTCTGCGATCTATCATCTCGAGTTTGATCAAGGGATGGGAAACAGTTTCTTTTACTCTTCAGACAGTGAAATAGTTTTTTTACCCTTCGAAAATGAAATGCAAATTCGAACTGAAATGGGCGAGCTACGGCTGGGGCTTTGTGAAATTGCAGTCATCCCTAGAGGTGTTAAGTTTCAAGTCAACCCTCTGGGGGGTAAGGTGTCCGCCTATATGACTGAAAACTTTGGCGAGCCCTTTCGACTACCCAATTTAGGTCCGATCGGAGCTAATGGTTTGGCCAACCCCAGGGATTTTCAATATCCAGTAGCATGTTTTGAGGATAAAACAGGGGAATTTAAACTTTTCAATAAGTTTGCTGGCTATCTTTATCAAGCGAACTTGAAGCAAAGCCCTCTCGATGTAGTCGCCTGGCACGGTAACCTCGCGCCTTACAAATATAATCTTCGCAACTTTAACACAATAAATACGGTGAGCTTCGATCACCCTGATCCTAGTATTTTTACAGTACTGACATCACCCACGACTTCAGAAGGTACTGCCAATGTCGATTTCGTGATCTTTCCTCCCCGTTGGATGGTGGCTGAAAATACATTTCGTCCGCCTTACTACCATCGAAATTACATGAATGAATACATGGGGCTACTCGAAGGGGTGTACGATGCTAAAGCTGAGGGTTTTCAACCCGGTGGAGCGAGCCTTCACAACCGCATGTCAGGACATGGTCCCGATGCCAATACCTTTAAAAAGGCATCGAGCGGCGAGCTAAAACCAGTCTTTCAGGGAAAAACCATGGCTTTTATGTTTGAAAGCAATCAGATTTACCGGCCAACTCCTAAGGCAATGAAATCTGAACAAAGGGATAAGGCTTATCAGCAGTGCTGGCAGGGGATTGAGCGGATCTTTAAAAAATAAAGAATCTTGTTTTCGCAAAACCGAAGGCCTTACCCTTAACTTTTTCATTTGAAAAGTCTTATTCTTAAAACTATTCATTATTACCTATGTATTCTAAACTGAAGTCGGTGTTTTTTGTTTAAAAAACACTAGACCTCAAATTTTCCAGCCCGACCTTTTTGTAGTTTCTCGACACTCTGTTTTCAGCCCAAAGGAGAGGAGAGTGTTTTATCTTGAAACGAACCCGGATCAGACTTTGATAAAGAACTAGTTTAATATCCCAATGACGAAGGGTGGGTTTTTGTAAATTGGCCTTGGTAGCGGCTTTCAGGACTATAAGACAACCCTAACGGACGGTATCATAAAGGTTAAGGCAGGGATAAAAGTGTCACCTCGCCAATACTAGTGCACTTTAATTTCTTGTTGGAATGGGAGTTTAACATGCTACTTCGCAAGTTTTTCATAATAGCCCTCTTGAGCCTTTCAGTGGTCGCATTTACCACTGCATGTGGGTCGGGGGATACAGAGGATGACTTTGAAGATCAACCTTCTGATGACTTTTCCGATGACTTCGGTGAATCCAGTGGAGCCGAGGGAGAAGAAGACGAGTTCGCAGATGATGACTTTTCTGATGACAATGGAGAAGAGGATTCTGAAGACGATGAGTTTGCAGATGAAGATGGTGAAGATGTAGAAGACGACTTCGAGGGCGACGAAGACGACGAGTTTGCAGACGAAGACGATGAATCTGACGATGAAGAAGGTGACGAGTTCGCCGATGAAGACGACGAGTTTGCAGACGAAGATGATGAATTTGGCGATGAAGAAGGCGATGAGTTTGCCGACGAAGACGATGATTTTGGTGACGAAGAAGGCGATGAGTTCGCCGAAGATGGTGGCGATGAAGAATTCTCTGATGAGGACTTCGAAGGCTTCGATGAAGAAGGTGGAGACACTGGTGAAGTTGCAGTCGATGAAGGTGGCGGAGATGATGACTTTGCCGATTTCGACGATGGCGCGGCCGTTGCCGATGCAGGAGATGCTACTCAACCGGTCGACGAAGGACTTTCTGAAGAAGATTTTGCTATCGAAGGCGGAGCAGAAGATGTGGCTCTCGATAGTAATGATGACATAGGCGAAGCCGATCCTCTTCAAGAAGGTGAAGGCGATGAGTTTGCAGTCGGTGGCTATGAAGAAGTCAACGCTCGCTTGGGCCTTGTTTCAGTAAAGAAAATCTACACAACACCTTACGAAAAAAATGGACGATTACTAAACTCAGTATATATAGGGCGTCCCGGTGACTCCGTAACCGCTGTTTCGGTCAAAATTTTTGGTCGAGATCGCAGTGCGGACCTTGTAGCGGATAACCCATGGTTAGGCGATGGCATTAAAGTTGGTGAGAAGATGTACTACAATTCTCCAACTCGTCCTGCTGACAACACAAAAGTTCTAACCTTTTACGAAGATGTCGGTGTTCAACCACAAACTTACACCGCAAAAGCGGGCGACAATATAAGAACTCTTTCACAGAATTTTCTTGGGTTTGAGGGTGCTTGGAAGGAAGTTTGGGCGACTAACCCCGATATTTCTTCAAAGGACTCTTTAGCCGGTGGCGAAGTATTGAGTTACTGGGTCGGCGATTCTGTACCCATTAATAATGCGTCCGCTTCTCCTGTCTCTGACCCTGGATTCGAGCCTCAGGATATCAATGATCCCAACTCGACCAATTTGGCTAGCAATGGAGCTGGACAGCCCATCGATCCTGGTTTAGGTGATCCATCTAATCCAATGGACCCCGGAATGAACTCGGGTAATGGAGCTCCTGGGTTAAATAACCCCGGTGCGGACCCATTTGCCGCTAATAATCCGGGTGGAACGATAGACCCAGTTGATGACATTGGGTCTTTACAAGATCCTGATGTGCCGCCAATGGATCCAATTGCTCAACAGCCTCCAGCGCAATTACCTCCCGAGGATATCAGCC
>JAUHWN010000240.1 GCA_030424665.1 Bdellovibrionia bacterium
AATCGGGATACCAACCTCCGTGGGAGATGTTTCTGCCCAAGTAATAGGAAATCCGTGAGAACTCATAGGCCTCCATATCTTCAGATTGATTGGCGACCAAATCTTTGAGGTATTTCGAAAGTGGAGCCGAAAGGCACTCATCAGCGTCGAGTGAGAGTATCCAGTCATTCGAGCAAAGTTCAACAGCTCTTTTTTTCTGGGGACCAAAGCCTCTCCATTCCTCATTAAATACTCGCGCCCCTTCGGCTTCTGCCAGTTCTCGTGTTCGATCGGTACTTCCACTATCGAGAACGACAACTTCGTCCACCCAATTCGCCGAGCGAATACAATTTACAATATGGGACTCTTCGTTAAGACAAATTATGGCAAGACTGACCTTCATAGGGCTATACTCCCCGTTTCGCCATAGACTGTCAATTTCCAAGGGTAAAATGGGGCGTAAATCACTGGACCGGCAAGCTGATATTAGATAAGAAAATGAGTAGGGAGAACTATGAAGAATCTAAATCGAATTTTAAAACACACTTTTATCACAATCACCTTTTCCCTCCTATTAGGAAGCACGGGACTGGCTTTTCAGAGCTTTGTCGACAGTGGTGAAATTCTTCCGGAGGGTCAATTTGAACTGACAGCTGCCGGGCAAGCTGCCTTCTCTGACTTTGAGGGGTTTAATATGGCAACGAGACTTTCACGTTCCTTCAGCCCAGATTTCGAAGGACAAATTGAATTGGGATTTGGTGCCTTCGAATTTCAAACGACAGCACTCCTCAAGTATACTCCCTTTCCCGATAACGAAAACCAGCCGGCGATTGGTACCAAACTGGGGGCTTCCTACTCACGATTTGAAGGGATCTCTATCTACGCTTTCCACTTAATCCCCTTCGTTAGCAAACGATTTGCAACAGAGTACGGTGACTTTGTTCCCTACGGCGCATTCAACTTGAGCTTTCAAAGCGTTGAGGAAACTACGAATCTGCCATTGCAACTTCAGCTTGGTACCGGCTGGAAACCTAAGGACTACAAGCACATTCATTTCTACGGTGAATTGGGTATGAACCTCTCAAAGGCCTATAACTATATTAGTCTAGGTATGAGTATCGACTTCGACTCTTTTTCAAATATCCAATTGAATTAGGTCTCTATATGGAACGCTCTACCCTCTATAGGTAGAGCTTTCTTATTTAATTCCACCGAAATCCCGCCCTAGGTCTAGCTAAAGAGGTCTTGTATTTCATTCCAGCCTTAAATTCATATCGCAAATAGCCGTTATAACTAGTGTAGGAAAGCAATTATGGATATAGCTACATTAGTCGGATTTATAGGTTCTTTTGCCGTTGTCGTCATGGCCATCATCGTTGGTGGTAGTGCGGGAATGTTTGTAAACATTCCGTCGATTCTCATCGTTGTCGTTGGTACCATTATGGTTGTCGCCATGAAGTTCTCACTTCAACTCTTTTTAAAATCCGTCAACATCGCAATGAAGGCTTTCATATTTAAAATCGATGACTCTCAAGAACTTATCGAAACTTGCTTTAAGCTCGCCGACGAAGCTAAAAAGGGTGGAGTTCTCGCTCTTGAGAAAATTAAAATTGAAAACACCTTCCTTAAAAGAGGTGTTGATATGAGTGTGGATGGCATTAAGCCTGAAATCATCTTACAAAATCTTAAGACCGAAAAAAATCAAATGATTTCTCGTCACGAAGAAGGTCAAAGAATCTTCAAAGCGATGGAAGCAGTTGGCCCTGCAATGGGTATGATTGGTACTCTTATTGGTCTCGTACAGATGCTTTCGAACATGGAAGATCCTAAGTCAATTGGTCCTGCCATGGCAGTCGCCCTTCTCACTACACTCTATGGTGCGATTATCGCCAACATGGTCGCTGGACCTATCGCCGACAAATTGGCGATGAGAAGCGGTGAAGAAGAAATTAACTGTAATATCATTATAGACGCAATTGAAGGTATCAATGCCGGAATCAATGCACGCGTCGTTAGGGATACTCTCCAGAACTATCTACCACCAAGTCAGCGAGTCTTCGAAGAGAAAGACGCGGCTTAGGAGAGATCATGGCTGATGAAGAAGAAAGAAAAAAACCGGACGCTCCAGAAGGTGCACCCGCGTGGATGGCGACTTTTGCCGACATGGCAACGCTCCTCCTTTGTTTCTTCGTTTTGATTTTGTCATTCTCTGACATCAACCAGAAAAAGTTCAAACAGGTTACAGCAACTTTGAAAATGGCATTCGGAGCACAAAGGCTCGACCCCTTTGAACAGATACCCATCGCCAATAGTATTACTATGGATGCCTATTCTTCGGCTCGTGACTCATTGATTAAACTCGATCACCCAAAAGTACAATTTGACATGGAACTTCCAATCATCGAAGAACTCCTCAATGAGCAGCAGAAAAAAGAAGAGAAAGAAAAATCGGAGCAATTCGAAAACAACTACAAGGCCGCAAAAGAGCTTCTCGAAGATGACAAAAATGCTGGCAAACTAGAACTTGAAGTTAAAGGCAAAACCGTCATTATCAGAGTTAAAGAGAATGTTTCGTTTCCGAGTGGTTCCGACATTCTCGAGGGAAGCTTTCAACGGACTCTTAAGAGAATCTCCCAGGTCGTTAAAAAGTCTAAGGGGACTATACAAGTTTCGGGTCATACCGATAACATCCCTATTCGAACGGCCCGCTTTAGAAACAATTGGGATCTGTCGGCCGCTCGAGCCTCTACGATTGGTACTAAAATTATCACTAAGGCTCAGGTCAACCCTAATCGCCTGGTCATACAGGGTTACGCAGATACTCGACCACTTGTAAAAAACAGCTCTCAAGAAAATCGCGCAAAGAATCGACGTGTTGAAATTGCTCTTATTCCAGAGGTTAAGAGAAAGCCAGCTTCTGCTCAAATAAAGGAACTGAAAAAAAGACTCGATGAGCGCAATTACGAGCTCCCCGACTCACTTAAAAAGTCTATTGGTATCGACAAGACAAAAAGTCAATAGAGCGACTGGCCTCGCCTCGTAGACCACTAATTTCGCTTTTTAGAGGCGCGTACCTTCATCATAGGAATTTCTTTGATCGATTGTTTTTTACCTTCAATTGGCTTTCCATTGTCGGTAATTACAACAGTTTGTTCAGTTTC
>JAUHWN010000107.1 GCA_030424665.1 Bdellovibrionia bacterium
GCTTTGCCACCGTATATGGTGGCGGTGGCGATGATGGAAGCTTCTTTGGATCTCTTGATATGCGTGCTGATGGCGGAATTGCTGTGACCGCTAGGGTAATGGAAACGGCAGTAGCAGGCGACAGCGACATGGCGAGTTTAGATGCCGCTTTATTGTTACTTGATCAATTTGGAAATATTGATGGAAGTTGTACTGGAGTCATCGAGAATCAGGTTTTCGGAGTCACAAACATTAATTTGGCGGCCACAGACAAAACTCTTACGACCTCCAATGCTGCTCATTTGAGTATAGAGGACTTTACTGTTGCGGCACTTAACGCCAATGCTGTGAATACAAATCAGTGTAACTAAAATTGAATCTTTGTTAAAGTTCTTCTATGGAATTTAAGATCATAGAATGGGTAGGAGAGGAACTCCTGCCCTACGTCGACAAAGTTGCAGAATTACGAATCGAAGTATTTCGGGAATTCCCCTATCTCTATGAAGGGGATCTGGCCTACGAAAAAACATATTTAGATGTCTATTTAAAATCTTCGAATAGCTTGGTTATAGGAGTATTGCACGAAGACCGTCTTATTGGCGCTTCAACGGCACTCCCTCTCTTTGATGAGTCCGAAGAATTTAAAACTCCATTTGTAACTGCTGGTTACGATCTATCAAAAATTTTCTATTTTGGAGAGTCAATTATTTTACCCGAATACCGGGGCAATAAGTTAGGTCATGAGTTTTTTAGAAGAAGAGAGGATTTTGCGCGAAAAGCCTTAGTCGATTTACGTTATACTTGTTTTTGTGCCGTTATACGTCCAGATAATCATCCCTTGCGACCTCCCAAGTACAAACCTCTTGATTCATTTTGGAGCCGTTTGGGGTATGAAAAATCAAGTCGACTTAATGTTCAATATAAGTGGCAAGATATCGATAAATCCGTTGAAGACTTCAAGAACATGAATGTATGGCTTAAAAAGTTTTAAGCACTTAAGAGATTCGTTTTGGCGAGTCTTCTATATTTGGTGTTCCTACCACTTCCAAAGCGCTCTAACAACTTTTCTTCAAGACACCACGATAGGAAGCGATTTGAAGAGGTCAGGCTAAGATCAAGTATCTCCATAATTTCGGCTCGAGACCATTCGCTTTGTTCAATAGAAAGTAATTTTCTCCACATCAGACTTTCTTGGCTTGGTATATTTTTATTGAGGTCCAAAGAAATAGAGCAATTACTCGAGAATCGAACCTTGTATCCTTCATTGAACTCATCGATATGACAGGGGAGGTTTTCTTTGGCTATCAATTTTCTTGCTCGGTTAACGAGCTGATGGATCTTATTAGGAGTCGAGAAAATATTAAAATACTCATTTGGAAAAAGGCTCGAAAAAATTGTTCCGATTCGAAGAGGTTTATATAGGTCACTTGTCAGGCAGTAGAATAGTTTGTGAATGTTTTGCCCGGGTTTGCTTAACTCTGCCCCTTCAAACTTAAATTGGCTCATGTCAAAATTTGCAACCCCGCCGAAGTCGATCTGGCATCTCTCAGGTAAAGGCTTGTTATATCTGAGGGTTTTTATAATTCGACTCTGGTAGGCCTCATAAGGTGTTCCATAGAGTAGCTTGAAAAATCGATTTTGATCAAAATCGATGGAGAGTGCATAGAGATCGATTTCTCTTAGGGTTTCCCAATGATTTTTATCAAATGCGAGTTTCTTAAGGTTATCTAAGGGTTTGGTGCTTTTAGACTCATTGGCCGTGATAATTGCCTGCCACTTTTTCGTAAAAAGTAAATAGGAACCACTTTCATTTTCCAGTGCCTTTTCAGATTTTTCTAGAAGCTTTTGTGCCTCGCGATTATTAGATTTTAACATCTCAATTTGTGCAGACATCTCAAGAAAGCTCCCAAAAAGTCTCTTATGGGCTGCAATATCAAGACGGGTGATCTCTTCTTTTACTCTCTCAGCCTCACTAATATTTTCTAAACACAGATGGGCAGAGAGTAAATTCATAAAACCTACGAGGATCTGATAATCATTAACTGCTGAGTGACTTACGTATTCATTCAGGTGCTCTAAACTTTCTTTGTAAGACCAATTCGAGAAGAGGCAAAAACTTTTATATAACAATACTTGGGGAAATCGACTTGTATCAAGGGTTTCAAGTCGGTCTAAGGCTTCTTTAGTGGACCCTAATTTTTGCAGTAACATCGAATATTCAATCTGCTCTAAGGGAGAGCTATCTTTTCTGAGTAGCGCTTTTTCGCTGTACACGATGGGATGAAGGATGCGCATGCCTTGCTTCACACCGCCAGATCGCCATGCTTTATTGGCGAGCTGTTGGCGAAATCTCCGAGGAATTTTTTCGAAGTTAAGGGATTTTACTTTCTCGAGCACTTGTTTCGTATTGCCCTCTCGTATTCCCAGTTCCAATTTTTCAATGAGGTCTTTGTAGTCCAAGTTCTATCCCAAAATATAAGTAGTATTAATTTCATCGGAATATTTAGAGGCCTACTGTATGTAAATGAGTTTAGACGTCTCGTTTTGCAACACTGATCCTTATACTCCGCAACAGATTGCTCTCAAGCTTGCTTCGAATAAATTATCTGTGTTTAGATAATTGCACTATTTTTTTTGGGGGAGGATTGCGTGAAAAGGATTTCTTTATTTGTTTGTTTCTTAGTTTTTTCTGTAAGTGCATGGTCGCAGGGTCAGCAAGGTATCAATTTAATAAAGAAGGAAATTATAGATCTTGCCAGGGCAAATACACTTTCAATGAAAAACCGTGATGAAATCCGGTCTGAACTCAATCAATTAACGGCGGAGCTCATTAAAGACCGGCCACTTGTCTCGGAGAAACAATGGGTTCTGTTTGCCCCCGGACCTTGGAAGCAAATATGGTCTGATGAGCGAAATAATGACCCGCAAAATGTTAGGCAAAATCTTGATCGAATTTATCAATTCGTGACTCCGGATGGTCGAGCGGTAAATTTAGGGGAGCGCATTATGCTCGATGGTGGCATTGTCACATTTGCATTGAGAGCAAAAGGGACGGTAAAGGGTCCGATTCAAACCACAGAAATCCTTTCCGGATTTTTTATGCCATCGGAAATGACTTCGGGTACGAGTATCGAAGAACTTTCCATGGATATCTTGGATGAAACTTTTACTTATTTTACACCCGTTCGGATTGGGCAATTCCCCAATGGGCCTGTGGGAGCTAAGAGTGATCTTAACATCCTGTTTTTAGATGACGATTTGAAGATTGGTATAGCTCCAAATGTTTTTACAGGAGAAACAGAGATGTTCGTTCTAGAGAGAGCGGAGTACATTCCTTAGTCTCTAATTTTTAAACTTATATCGCGCGTTCAAATTTAAATATAGCCTCCTTACACCGGCTTCAATACAATGGGAGCCGGAGGAATGTAATTGAGAAAGCTCGTTGAATATTTTGCGCAAAGAAAATTTACGGCCAACGTCATCATGTTTGGCCTTATTCTCATTTCATTTTCAATGTGGGATATTATAGGCAAGGAGGAGCGACCTGAGTTTGCGATGAACTGGGTAAGGGTTGCCGTACCATACCCCGGTGCCTCCGCCAAAGATGTCGAGCTTTTTGTCATCAAGCCAATCGAGGAACAACTTAAGGGAGTTTCAGGACTCTACGAAATATATGGGACAGCTCGATTTGCTCGGGCTAGTTTTAGAATTACTACTGATCCCGATATATCTCGCGAAGAATTCAAAGAAAAAGTTCAAGAAATCAAAGACGCTGTTGAACGGGCCGACTTACCAAGTGAAATTGAAGACCCTGTTTACGATCAATTTAATAGCTCCGAAAAAGCAATTATCGATATCGCTCTCTACTTGGATGGTGTGGAGTTGCTGGATGTAGAAAGTCGTAAAAAACTCCAAGAATTTGCATTGACTTTTAAAAATAGGATTCTTTCTTTACCAGAAGTTAGTGGAGTAGAAGCTAGAGCCTACCTAAAGCCAGAAATCCAAATTGAGGTCGACCCGGAAAAACTTCTCAACTACGAACTATCGATGTCGGAGGTTGCCGAGCAAATTCAGAAGCAGCACTTGAGAACTCCTCTGGGAGCCATGGAGGATAAAGCGGAATCAGAAGTTGCGCTGCGCTCTTATATGGATAATGTTGACTCCCTTAAGAAAGCGATCATCTCAAGTAACTTTCAAAATACCCACATTAAGTTGTCCGAAATAGCAGATGTAAAATGGGGTTTCGAAAAATCAACGTCTATTCGAAAAATTCAAGGCCATGAGGCTGTTGTTTTTAATATTCAAAAAAGTCGAGGCTACGGAATACTCAAAGCTCGAGAGGCAGTTTTCAAGCTGGTAGAGCGCTTTGAAAAAGACTTTGAGGGCTCTAATGTTAAAGTTAAGCTCCTAGATGATGAATCATACGATATTAGAAATCGCCTTGCGATTATCTCGACAAATGGGTTAGCGGGATTTCTTATTATTCTATTAGTTTTGTTTGTTTTTCTTGATTCGCGATCTGGTTTTTGGGTGGCAATGGGTCTTCCGTTTTCACTGGCTTTTACATTGATTGGATGTTTGCTAGCTGGATACACCGTCAACAACATAACACTCGCGGCTATTATTATCGTTTTAGGGATCGTGGTCGATGACGCTATTATTGTAGCTGACAATATATCAAAGCACCGCAGACGTGGTGATAGTCCCTTGAACAGTGCGATCAACGGCACTATGGAAGTTATTCAACCCGTTTTGGCTGGTGTTCTCACAACGTGTGTAGCATTTATTCCGCTATTATTTTTTGAGGGACGATTTGGATTATTTGTAAAATTTATTCCTCTAGTCGTCATTCTTATGCTTGGTGCTAGCCTATTGGAGTCCTTTTTCATTTTACCGGCCCACATGGTTGAACCTAAGGTTTCAAAAACAAAAGCAGTACTCGCTCCTATCCATGAATACCGAAAAAAGATGATGGATAGTCTGGAGAATATCTATCGAAAAATTTTAAGTTTTGCCTTAAAATATAGATCTGTATGCATTCTATTTTTTGCCGCATTTTTAGGTTTTGGGTATTGGATCTTTAGCAGCCAGTTAAAATTCGTCATGTTTCCAAGAGAGCAGACAAAAGAATTTGCTGTAAAAATTGTTGGACCAGAAAATGCTACGCGCTCGGAAATGGCCAAACATGTTCGAAAATTCGAAAATCTTTTAATCAATGATAAATTTTCGGCGGTTGTCGGTTTTCGAACTGTAATTGGAGAAAGTCGTAGGGGAGGAGAAGTTCGAGAGAATGAAGCGAGCTTAAGGGTCGAGCTCCTTCCCCCCGATGAACAGCCCGTTGATATGCAGGTGATGCTCGATTTTTGGGAGTCAGAAGCTAAGAAAATAAAAGAATTCCAAGACGTAAGAATACTTAAAAGTTGGTGGAGTTCCAGTAGCGGTAGCCCGATAGCAATTGAGGTCCTTGAGAATAACGATAAAAGAAGAAAAATCGTGACGGAGAAGTTGGCGGCTTCCCTAGGTAAGTTATCAGACCTCAAAAATGTCGAAATTGAAAAACCGAGAGTTAAGAAAGAGTATGGGTTGGACCTTAACCTCGAAGAGACAATGCGGTTGGGGATTGATCCAGCTCAGATGGCTAGAACCATGAGATCGTTTATTCAAGGGCGAATACTTTATCGGCTCTATGAAGATGAAGAGATCGATGTGAGGCTCACCAGTAAGGCGGCTTCGAAGGATAGAATTGAACAAGTTCTTGATCTTCGAGCTTCTAACTCACAAGGATATTTGGTTCCGATGAAGCAACTCGTCCATCTACAAGAACAAAGAAAACCCTCTAATATTCAAAGAGTTAATTTTAAAAGGGCAGACTATGTCTATGCCGATTTAAATGAAGATCCTAAGATGACGCCCTTAGAAATCGCTAGCTACCTTGAGGAACAGGTGTTCCCGGAGATTCTAAAGGAAAGTCCCTCGACATTGTTCAATTTTAGAGGAGAAATTGAAGACTCAAGAGACTCTGGATCAGATTTCTTCTACGCAATTCTTCTTACGGTGTTTTTCATCTATATCATACTTGTTTTCATGTTTAGCTCGCTAAGTATGCCTACAATAATTATTGCAGCCATTCCCTTTGGCGCTGCTGGAGTTGCCATGGCTTTTTGGGGTCATGGAATGGATCGTTATGGCTTCTTTGCAGTAATAGGTGCTATTGGCATGCTGGGTGTTGTTATCAATGACTCAATTGTCATGCTTGATAGATTCGAAGAGGGATTACAGAATTTAGCGCCGACTGACGACTGGCTCGAGAAAGTCAAAGAACTCGCTATAACCAGATTGAGGCCCGTGATATTAACTACGCTGACAACTGTTGCCGGTGTCTTTCCGACGGCCTACGGAATTGGCGGTTACGATGCTACGCTGGCCGACATGATGCTGGCGATGGGGTGGGGATTGATTTTTGGCACCATTATTACTCTAGTCTTTATGCCTATCGTCTATTCCTTTCTTTTTAGTATTCGATTCAAAGTGAGGGAGGTTAGCTCGTGAGACTATTTTTGTTACCGGTCGCTTGCCTTCTATTAGGTCATTTAGCAATAGCCAATGTTATTCCTATGGATGTTTATTTAAATTCTGTCAAAAATAACGATTTATTTCTAAAGTCGATTCAAGCCAATAGAAGTCGACTAGAGTTCAAGAAAGACCTCAAGTCTCCAGACTCGGCCTGGATTCTTAGTATCACCGATCAATATGGGATCTCCTCTGACAATGATAGCGATACCCATCGATTTACAGGCCAACTATCTAAGACTATTCCTAGTACGGGAACAGAGCTAACTTTGCAGTATAATGATAACAAGCTCGCTGATCGCGAAGAGCAAGTTAAAACTGTCCAGTTGGAGCAATCGCTTCTTAAAAATGCTTTTGGATATCAGGGCCGTCTTGTTTACGAGGATCTTAACGAAGAAGACCGAAGAATCTACCTCCAGTTAGTTGAAGACTATGAAGACTATCTAGCAGAGAGAATTAAAAATTACTTGGCCTATCTATCCTCATACGAAGATTTGAAATTAGCTAAAAAACAACTAAACGAGGCTAGATCGCTTTTTAAGGAGATAAATGAGAGAAGGAAAAAATCAATCGCTCGGAAGGTCGACGTGGATCGCTCGTTAGCTGAAGTGCTTGATTTTCAAAACTCTGTAATTGAGGCAGAAATGAATTTTTCGTCTGCAGAAATAAAGCTCTCCGAGGGCTTAGGGGAGATTCAGTTAGCTAAGGTAAAGACCTTTGAGGTTCCTTTTTATTCAAGACCTATTCAAGAGACCAACGACTCTTCGAGCCTTGCAAATTCTTCTCGTGTCGTACAACTAAAAGAGTCTGAATTAAAATCTAGTCAAATTGCGATTGATTTAAATGAAAATGATCTATGGCCCGAGTTAAAATTTCTTGTAGGGCTCAGTGAGGATGAGTCGAGCCGTTTCGGAACAGCAGTGAATCGAAGAGAAAGTTTTTTTGGTCTTAGTTTTGAATACAAATTTGACGACTCAATAAAACGGGCTGAACTCGCTCAGTCTGAATTTTCTAATCGAAAGAGAAGCCTAGAGTTAAATGCGCTAAAAGATCAAGTTCAAAAGCAAATTAGGGATAGTCGGGGCCGAGTCGAAAAGCAAAAAGAACGATTGGAAATATATAAAAAACAAGTTGAGGTTTTATCGCGCCTTTATAGTGAAGAACAAAGACGATTTCGTCGTGGTCGCGTGGATTTAGAAACCTTAATCGAAGTTAAAAATCGTCTTTCACGCGCTAGAACACATCTAATTTCTCAAAAAGTCGAAGTCGCCAAAGTAATTGTCGACTATAAAGCTTTGACAGACTCTTTAGTCGAGAAGCTTTAATCTGTTGTATCTAAATCGAATTCCGATTCTTCGTAATCATCCCAAATAAAGCCGAGGTGCATGACTCTTGATCCAACTTCGCACACGGGATTGGTTGCTTTTGCAACAACTACGGCATCGTTTGGGCAGACTATGGTTTCTATTTTGTTACCATAGATATCTGATATGGTCGCGATGGTTTCGCCTTTTTTAATTTCGTCCGTAAGACCTGGAAACACGCGTAGTATTCCACCATTCTTTGCGTAGATCCATCTTGAGCTTTTACAAATAATAGCATCATGTTCGATTTGATCCGAAGCCTCTTTAATCATTCCCAGCTCTAGAAGAACATTGTTCAGTCCAAAAATTGATGTTCGAACATGTTTTTTTTGAAAAATATGCGGGTCTCCCGCTTCGACAGTAATTGAGTGTATTCCCATCTGCGCGGCTTCATATCGTAGAGTGCCCTTTGCACCCGGCTTATTGACGATAATTTGCGGTTCTTGAAGTTCGGCCATTTTTGCCGTTACCTCATTATTCATGTCAGCCCTAACATAGAGAGAATTAATTCGGCCAAAGCTTGCGGTGTGCAGGTCTATTAGATATTCAAAGTGTTTTACAATTTTTGTGAGAATTTGGTGGGCGTAAACCTCACTAGTAGACCCTGATGATTTGCCAGGCATTATTCGGTTAAGATCCTGTCCATCCGTAAACTCTCGTTTTCCATTTAGATACCCTGGTACATTGAGCACTGGAACTAGAATTAAGGTACCAGTAAGATTATTAGCATCAATTTTTTCCCAAAGTTTGTGGACAATCGATATTCCGTTGAGTTCATTTCCGTGCAAAGCGGCAGTTATGCCTACTATGGGTCCATCTTCACCTTTTGCTATCATCAAGGGAATTTGCCAATAATCCCCAAGGGCGTTTTTAACCGTGTTGAGCTTAAAGGTGCCCTTACTATGATTCTTTACTTTATTTAAATCTATTTCATCAATAATCATCTAACTAAAATCTCATCAACGAGTGAGTGGTCATTGTCGAGTGACTTAAACAGTTTCAATCGAAAATTACCCTTTTTATTTAAAAGGTATTCTGCCATTTTATCAATTGCAATTATCGACAATACCGATTGAATAAATGCTTCAATTAAATCGTCTGTACCTATGCCTAGAGAGTTAAAGTCTTTGCGATCCATGAGCATAAGGCGACTTGTATCGGATTCCCATTGGTTTGGTCCCGTTTTAATGGATAGGTTTGTACCAAGAACTTCCCAGCTAGACTCCGATACCTCGGCTTGAAGAGGTTTGAGAGCTTTTCTTGAGTAAATAGCACAAGGAATGAATCCTTGAGGTGAAGAATAGAGCATCATTCTTAGGTCAGAGATGTAACTGTTTCCTTTTTTGTTCGGAACAGTACCAATGTGATAAAACTTACCTTCCGACCCATGGGAACTCCAATTGTAATGACCGATCAAACTTTGCACAATGAACTGATCGTACTCGTGCTCTTCTTCCATGAATTCATTGAGTTCTTTTTCACTCGTAATTGTGTAAACACCCTGTCCGGCGTTGGAGTAAGGGTTCTTAATAACTGCATTTCCCCCATACCGTTGCACCCAAAGAGGAATCTCAACCTTACTGACGTCTCTTATAGTTTCAGGGGTATTAATTTTTAACCCAGTATCCATTATTTCTGAGTTATAAAACTCATAAGCTTTGTCTGCGAGAAGTTTGTTTCGCCCACCCGCCAAACAAACTAAGGTAGAGTTATAGATGAATGTTTTGGTTTCCACGGGAATTCGATTCCATGGCTTTTGCGTGACATAGCGAAATGCTGCTCGAATAGGGATTTTTTCTCCCTGATGGTCAATATAAAGGACACCGTCTTCGAAGTGATAGAATTTCTCCTCGCCGTTCATGCAGGGAACGAGGTAGACAGTTTCTCCAGTTAAATCGGCAATGGTATTGGCGTAGCCACTATTTTCCATATAGTTTTTGTCATATATGACAGCTAAGGCTCCTTTCGGGAGTCTCTTCTTTTTAATCTTTGGTAAGAAGGAGTTTTCAATAAGAAAGCGATATCCTCTGTATTCGTCGACATCTGTTCTCAGGGGCATCGATTTTTGTCCGGAAGGACAAGAGTTTGTCTCCAGGATGACCATTTTCCGATTTCCATACTCCGTTGTTACATAAAATAGATCGGCTCCTCCCCAGTGGAAGTGTTTAGACTGATAGCCTAGAATTTCTTTTAGCACAGATTGGTCAACTTGTGGGTTGAGGTGACAGTATCTTTTAATAATTCGTTCGTGGTCGAGGTTAAAGAAGAACCCTACCATGGCGTGCAATTGCGAATTTAGAGCCTTTGGGTAGAAGTGAGATTCTTGTTCGAAATTATTAGGAGTGATTATTTCAACTGAGCTCGCCATCACAAGTCCTTCCCAGGATTAACCTTTTGGATGTAACTTAGAATATAATATACCAAGAAAAGTTAGCTGCAAGACCGATTGTATAAATCAGATGAATTGAGAATCTATCTTTTGTTATATTGGTCCCATTTGCTCTTACGAGAATAAGAGCGGCTTTGTTTTCGGTCCGTCTTCTTTAGACTCTGTGCTTTGGCGTCAATAGCTCTCTTGTATCCTTCTTTTTTTTCGCTCTGACCCGTGCGCAGTAAAGCGTAGACAACACCGAAAAACCCACCACCGACATGAGCCCAAAGAGCGACACCTTGATAAGCCACTGAATCCGTTGTCGCCAAAAAAAACTCCCAGGCGAATTTCCAAAGAAATGCTAAAAAGGCCGGGATGTGGATCCAAATGAAAAAGAAAAAGACCATATAAGAAATTTGTCTCTTTGGAAATCGAATCATATAGTAGCCGAGGAGTGCAGAGATTCCCGCGCTTGCGCCGATAAGAGGTACATCAGCGCGCCCGGCTAAGAACCCATGGAGTATAATGGCAAAAATATGCCCTCCTATTAGGAGACTGAGAAACGAAAATAAATCCATATCATCTTCAACATCGTCTCCAAAAACATAAAAGTAGTAAGCATTACCAATGAGATGGAACCAACTCCCATGAAGAAAAAATGAAGTTACAAAAGTTAGAAAAAAGCTTCGTTCAAAATCCTTGGCAACAAACCCCCATGTTTCTACAAATGCCAAATGGTTGGTCGACGTTCCTAAAAAGTGAATGATAATGAACAAGAAAATAAATGAGTAGATTGTTAGGGGGTGTTTAATTTTTCTCGAATTTCTCTCGATGGGTAAGCCGAGAGCTCCGGCAATAAAATGAGATGGCTTCTTGGGCCAGCCCTTAGTTATAAAGGCCGTCTTTTCCCGCTCTTTTTGAGGGTCTTTGTAGCTAAAGGCCTCTATATAAGCTTTTTTTTCATCTACTGACAGTTTGTCAAAATCAAAGCGTTTTTTCATATCACTCAACTTAATTCTTAAAGGAACTTTAGGTTAAGTTGAGTGATTGTCAAATAATTGGTGTTAGTTAACTTTCTTTTTCGCGTTAATTTCGGTTGGTTCACTGTCGCTCGATTTGTGTTCTGAATGGATGAAAGAATTCGATATGGGATAGTAGGCCAAATCCTTGACTCGCAAAATTTGCTTTATTTCGTATGTCAGTCTCTCTACTTGTCTTTGATGAGCCTTAATATAAACGTTGGTAATTTTAGCGCCCTTTTTTCTGTTTTCAAATTCTTCATCTATGTCTTCGAGAACAATTTCATGAGAGTCTAGAATTCCGAGTACAGTATTTGATATCGACCCATGGGATAGGATTTCTAAGTGAAAGTAAGAATAGTTCTTTTCTCGTTCGAGAAGACCATAAATCGGAGATATCAAAGTGAGTACTGAAAGTACGGTAACTGTAAAAATAAATGCAGTAAGGGGATAGCCCGCACCAATTGTAAAACCTATGGCAGCTACGACCCAAATTGTTGCAGCCGTAGTCATTCCGATAACGTTGCCCTTACTTTGTATGATCGCTCCAGCCCCTAAAAAACCAATTCCGCTAACGATTTGTGCGGCCATTCGAGCTGGGTCGGCAGTGTTAGAGGTTTCAGAAGCTAAGATAAGTCCTATTGATGTGTAAAGGGTAGCGCCGAGGCAGATGAGAATATTGGTTTTAATACCTGCACTCTTTAACTTTCTTTCTCTGTCGAGGCCAACAAGACCTCCTAATATAAGTGCTGTAACAACCTGAATTCCTACACCAAGGTAAATAGAAACTTCACCTAGGTATTCTATGGGCATCGTGACCATTTTTTCCATCGAGCCTCCTACTCTTCTTCTTCATCATACCAAGGCATTGCAGCCTATCTTGACCCAAACCCAATAAAAGGCGACCAATACTGGACCATGGTCTCGGGTTTGAATAAAAAATGCCCTAAGAGAATAGGGCACATTTGGAAATCTTACTTCTATAGAACCTTTATGGGTAGGCTTTTTCAGCCCCTTCCTTATCAAAATTAGAGAGTCGACCCGTTCGATTTTTGCCGCCACACTGCATGTAGTGCATGATCGAAAATTGGTCGTAATCAGTTAGGGGTTCAAAATCAGGAATTTTCTCGTCGCAAACTTCTGGGTTATCTTCGTGAATATGTTCGTGTCTAAACCCTAAAACGTGGCCGAGTTCATGAAGCATAAGGCGTTCCATATCTCTTGGATGATCCTCTATATGTTTTTTCTTTAAATAGACACGTCTCTTTTCTTGAACCTCTCCTGGGAAAAAAGCTCGTCCTCTATATTTTGTTCTACGATTCTTTTTAATTTGTATTCTGAAAAGAACATTCGTGTTTTTGTGATTACAATTGCCATCTTCATCATTTTTGTAGATGAAGCGTACATTGGCGTATCTCATCCACTCTTGAGTTGCAAAATCCGTAGCTTCAACAATACGTTCTTTTAAATCCTTGAATTCATCAGAAATACAATAGGTTAAATCAAACCTTTGATTGTCATTCCAAACCTTTAAAACCCTTTCGTCTGTCATTGCGAGTATAAGGTTTGGCTCAATAAGACTTCTATAATTTATCCTATTGGCCTCAATCGGCTCTATGGTTCCACAATCTATTTCAGAAGCAAAAGCTTGTGAGGCTAAGAGTGTTGCAAAAAGAATAAGAAATAAAATTAATTTCATTTGTCCCCCTTAAAAACCTATCAAATAAAGTCGAGTCTAGTCTTGCAAGGAGAAGATCTAAAATAGTGAAAATCGGTCTGTAAATTTAGCTTAGTTGCTTAATACCAGGACTTAAGAAGAGCACCTAGTTTTGTGGGCGACAGCTTCTTCTAAAGTTAAGGCTACAGTGAATTCCGCCTCGAAATTGATGGACGAAACGTCCGTCGACATAGTTGGTTTTGTAATTAAATTTTTCTAACTTCCTCTTAGTAAATTGATGAAAGATATCCAAATTTTGTTTGGGTAAAAACAGATGATTGTTGATCACTACATTATTCACTGGGTTTGGATCAATAGTAATCGCTTCGTCATTTTCAGTGCCATAGACTTTTCTAAATGCTTTTGGAGAAAAAAGAATGGGAATGGGAATGAAGTTTACTTGGGCACAATTTCCCTGTTCAGCGTCAAGAGAGTCGCGAATCTTTCTCATGTTTTTTTGAATAATTTTTGAATAGGTTTTATTGGCTCGAAAAACTTCTTTGCAAATTGGATTGACGTCGGCTTTTTCAAAACACTCGTCGAGGTTGAAATTTTTCTTATCCTTTCTCGATCCAATACCAAGATTGATATTTAAGTTATTACCTTTTGTTTTTTCCTCTTTCAATAGTTGGTAAGCGGTGTCGGGTGAGGCATAGAGAATGTCAAATGGGCAGTTGCCGCCGCGACTGGAATCCGGAATAAGGCTTACGAGTTCATCGACATGGCCGACCAGGAGCCATTTGACATCAATCTCGACAATTTTTTGATTGATCTCCTTTCCCAGTACCTCTTTTTGCGACTCGTGCATATTGTCACCAATCACTAGTAGATTGTCGGTGATTGCCTCAATGTTTCCGCCGTAGTTACCTGAGGTATAAGTAAGGCGATCAGCATTGATTTCGCTTTGTCCTATCAAATTACTATTACAAGCGAGCGCGAGAAAGGAAGGAATGTTTTCTCCCACATCTGACTCATAGGGTAGATCAACGATTGAAAATTCGCCTGTGCTTCTATTTAAACTCGTTTCGAAATAGTCCTGCGCCCAGATCGTGAAATCCGATGGTGTTGCCACAATCTCAACTTGCTCCTTTGTGGCATCATTTAATAGGGGATCGAGTTCTTCGAGAGCAGATTTCATAATTCCCTTGGGGACCATTATAAATATTTTTAGCTTTGGTTTAGATTTGAAGACTACATTGAGGATAGATTGAAATAGCCCGCTGCTAGTAATGTTCTTTTCATAACCCATATAAACAGAGTGGATAGGGTAGAAGGCGGGAGGGATAAATTCTCCACTTCCTTCAGGGCATGCCGGAGCTGTTTGCTCAACTTCAACGTTTTCACAGCTGATTTTTTTATTGAGGCTTATGTATCTTGGGGTTCCCTTTTTATCTTTCTGCAGTTCTGTAATTTGTGCGCTTAAGGTAGAGACTTCCTGTTTGAGGTAAAAAATATTGAAAGCGAGAGCGGTAATAACTATCAAACTGGCAAATAAACCGAAGGTAAATATCTTCAACTGTTTATTTTTTTGTTTAAGAAGTTGATTACTATTCAACTTTTTCTTGGAAGCCATATATCAAAGTTAATGTATATGGTCGAAATCGGGCACAAAAAAGTGAAGGCTGAGGGGCTAGTTTAACAGAGTCTTCACACCTTCTATTGTCGCGTTAAGACCAATTTCAAATTCCCGGTCAAAAGAATAGCCGGGCTGTAGCACATAATTGAGTGTGAAGTTTCTAAATGCATTTAAGTGACCCTCGGGAAAGGTTTCTACAATCTTTGTTGCAAGAGCCTCTATTTCGTTATCGTTTTCAAACGGGAGGTTTTGATCTTGGATCGCAAATCCAAAAATATAGGCATCGAGGAGTGAATAGGCGTGTCCAACTTGTTCTAAACTAAATCCTGAGTTGAGGAGGCAGCTGATGACTTGATCGTGATGGTTGAGGGATGCAAAGCCTGGATTCTCACGAGAGTTGAGAAGGCTGAGTGCCCAGCGGTGCCTTTTAAGAAGACTTCTAATTGAGTGGGCCCGTTCTTTCATGCTCGCCACCCAATCCTTCGAGGTATGGTCAAATTGGATTTTTGAGTAGAATAAATCTGCCATCTTGTCGAGAAGATCATCTTTGCTTTCGACGTGATTATATAAAGACATGGCTTCAATACCCAGGGCCTTGGCAAGTTTCCGCATACTAAGCTTTTCTAGGCCCTCCCGATCAGCGAGATAAACTGCTTTTTTTAGTATTTTTTCGCTATTCAAATTTCTAGTTTTACCCATAAATACCTGTAATTACTATTAAAAATAACTATATAAAATTCCGCTTTACTTACTTACACCGTAAGCTTATACTTACAGTGTAAGTTACGCAAGAAAAAAGGAGAACGAAAATGACAGAGCTTCCCAAGATTATGAAATCTGCCG
>JAUHWN010000241.1 GCA_030424665.1 Bdellovibrionia bacterium
TACACCAAAGCAAGAGAGAAGCTCATTCTTTGGGGCATTCGACCATCACAAATAAATCGATGGGTTAAAAGAGGTCGAGTACCAAGAAATGTCACAATTTACGCCGGTGCTTCAGGAGTCGTTCGCAAAAGAAATGCCGTGGCGGGTAAATACTTTAAAGAGGGCCAAAACTATTTTGAATTATCCGATCTTTCACAGGTTTGGGTCGAAATGGATGTTTACGAGCATGATTCCAATCTAGTAAAAATTGGGCAGTCCGTTTCTCTCGATTTCGTGGCGACTCCTGGGCACTCAAAAACCGGAGAGATTGATTTTATTAGCCCAACTATAGACGACAAAACGAGAACCTTAAAAGTTAGAACCACTATTCCCAATGCCGACGGAACTCTTAAACCAGGAATGCTCGCCCAGGGTGCAATCGGAGTAACACTTGATGGACTTCCCCTTGTCGTACCAACCTCCGCAATAATTGACTCTGGTAAAAGAAAAGTAGTTTGGATGAAAAATAAGGCCAATAAATATATGGCTAAAACAGTACAAACAGGTTTTCAGTCCGATGGCTATGTCGAAATCATTGATGGAATTAAAGAAGGTGACCAAATCGTTATCGAAGGCAATTTTCTTTTAGATGCACAAGCCCAATTTTTTGGGGGCTACGAGGATTTTAACTCTCCCGACGGTCAAAAACATAATCACTAGAGGCAAAAGAAATGATAAACAATATTATCGCATTTAGTGTTAAGAAAAGAGCTCTACTCGTATTTCTTTCCGTTGTCTTGGCAGCATGCTCATGGATTGCCATCGAAAAGGCTCACATCGATGCCATACCAGATATTGGAGATAATCAGCAAATCATTTTTTCGGAATGGCCAGGGCGTTCACCTCAGGACATTGAAGATCAAATAACCTATCCTCTCTCTATAGCCGTCCAAGGAATTCCCGGTGTAAAGACCGTCAGGGGAATATCAGCTTTTGGCTTCTCAAACATATATATCATCTTTGATGACGATGTTGATTTTTACTGGTCGAGATCCCGTATTCTCGAAAAGTTGGCTTCTCTTGGTGACATTGTTCCTGAAGAGGTTACACCTCAATTAGGCCCCGACGCCACTGGATTAGGGCAAATCTACTGGTACACAATTGAAAACAAGAAGGGAGCGGAAAAGCCCCTTTCTCTTGGCGAATTGAGAAGCGTTCAAGATTATTTTGTTAAATACGCTTTACAGGACGTAAAAGGTGTTTCTGAAATTGCATCGATTGGTGGTTTTATCAAAGAATACCAGATCGACGTCGACCCACAAAAACTCTTCGCTTCGGACCTTCATTTTAGCAACATCCTTTCTGCAATAAAAAATAGTAACTCAGATGTCGGTGCCGAAGTTATCGAAAGCGGTGGTCGAGAAATGATCGTTCGCGGACTGGGCTTTTTTAAAACGATAGAGGATATCGAAAATGTGGTCATCGGCCTTCAGAACCGAACTCCTATTCGCATTAAAGATGTCGCATCGGTTTCTATAGGCCCCGGATTCAGGAGAGGAGCATTAGATAAAAACGGAATGGAGGCCGTGGGCGGAGTCGTTACAATGCGTTTCGGTGAGAACCCAAGAGAGGTCATTTCGAGAGTTAAGGAACGAATCGAGTCTTTAAAAAAGGGGCTTCCTCGAGATGTCGTTTTGAATCCTTTCTATGACCGATCTGAAATTATCGAGAAAACCTACTCAACTGTAACGACGGCCCTTTCTCAGGAAATAATAATCACTGTCGTAGTGATTCTTTTGTTTCTATTGCACTTTAAATCTTCAATTCTCGTTTCACTCACTCTTCCATTTGGAATAGGAATCAGCTTTTTGATGATGTATCTCTTGGACATTGACTCTAATATCATGAGTCTTTCAGGGATGGTCATCGCGATTGGCTCAATGGTCGACATGGGTATTGTAATGACTGAGAATATTTATTCACGTCTTAGTGATCGTCCTAATCTCGATTTAAAAGAAAGGACCAAGGAAGTCATTGCAGCGGCCCAAGAGGTAGGGCTTCCCATTTTTGCGGCAGCGATGACGACGATAATCACATTTCTTCCCGTTTTTGGTTTAGAGGGCTCCGAAGGGAAATTATTCGGGCCACTGGCTTGGGCAAAGACTTTGGCTATGCTTGGAGCTGTCATTATCTCAGTATCTCTGATCCCTGCCTTGAGTGTATGGATGCTTAAAGGACAACTGAAACCAATACCTGAAAACAAATTGAGTCAATCCATCGTCTCCTTCTATGAAAAAATTCTGAAAAAAGTCCTACTAAAGAAAAAGGCATTTTTAGCTATTCCTCTACTAGTATTCTTTATCGGAATATTTTCACTCAACCGACTGGGCTCCGAATTTATGCCTTCACTGAACGAAGGGGAAATCCTGTATATGCCAGTAACCACCCCAGATGTGAGTATCACAGAGGCTCGAAAACTATTGGCTTATACCGATAAAAAGCTAAGCGAACACCCCCTCGTTGAACAGGCCGTCGGAAAACTGGGGCGAGCAAACACGGCTATTGACCCTGCTCCTGTTTCAATGTTTGAGACTGTCATTCGCCTAAAGCCTGAGAAGAAATGGCCATCAGGAACTTCTATCTATGACATCATGGCAGACCTTGACCAATATCTACAAGTTCCTGGCCTCATAAATGCCTGGTTGTTTCCCATCGAAAACCGAATCGGAATGATCTCTACAGGAATTAAAACGCAAATTGGTGTAAAGATCTTTGGTGACAATCTTGATCAGCTCGAAAAAACCGCCAACGAAATTGCATCGGTTGTCGAAAAAATTCCTGGAGCTACTGGGGTCTACGCGGATCGGATCTCTGGAAAACCCTATATTGAGTTCAAAGTCGATCGATTGGCCGCATCTCGCTTCGGCATCAATGTAGGGACGGTCAATCAGGTTTTGCAAACCGCGGTTGGAGGCATGCCCATTGGACAAATCTTCGATGGACGGGAGCGCTATCCAATCCGTGTGCGTTACAAAAAAGAGTTTCGCGACAGAGTCGATCGGTTGAAGTCTGTTTTAG
>JAUHWN010000108.1 GCA_030424665.1 Bdellovibrionia bacterium
CTTTACGAAATACTAAAGGGCGAAAATGTAGTGCAAAAAGCGTTTCGCGAGCCACAGTTCATCGAAGGCCAGAAAACTCTTTCAGATATATACATGGGATTTGCAGGAAGTTATTTTGGTGCTTTTGCGAAACCAACAAGGCTAGGCGCCCCGCAATTTGTTTCACAAATTGAGAGGCAACCTAAGCAGTTTCTTAAGAGTTTACTAGAAATTGTAACTCAAAGACGTATTGACGAATAAAGTATTGGCATTGAAAGCGCCTGTACCAGAACCAGATCCAGCAAGAACACCATCTAACATGAATTTTCCGAGGACAAAACTTGCACCAGCGGCAACAACAGTCGTGTTAGCCGGGTGAGTTGAGTTATCAACTGCCGTAGCTCCAACAAAACCTTCGATTGAATTCAGAATCACTCTTTGAGTAACTGAACCTCTTAATTTCAACCAATCCAAAGCCTGGGCCTCAACACCAACAGTCAGTGGAATAGAAGTTTCTTTTAAGTCAGTGTCAGAGTTAGCGATCTTCTCTTCAAACTTACCAGTCGAATAACGAACACCAGCGCTATAGAAAAGAAGGGCTCCATCCATATCGTGGGTCATTGCATACCCTAAATCGATATTGAGTAGGTCTGTTTCGTACTCAACAGTTGGAGTCGCATCTTTAGCTTCGAGTGTATTCGAAGACAACTGAACGTAAACCTTGCCATTATCAGAAGTGTTAACTGAACCACCAAGGCCTCCAACGAATTTACCTTTGTATTCGTCATTGGTATTTGCAGCAGTTTCATTCTTTGCTTCATTGATAAAATCAATATAAGCATAAGCGTCCCAACCAGAATCATTGGCAACACCACCTCTAAGAGTCAGTGAACCTGATTCTTTAATTGGAAACCCACCACCAGCAGGCTTAAATTCGGTATTAGCGAATAAAACACTCACACCAAAATTATTAGCTCCGCTTTTGAAAGCTCCAATGATTTCAACCGCGTTATTCGGCGCTTGAAATGCTGTTCCAGCAGTATTAAACGGTGCCAAGTTATTGACCCCAGAAGTTGCCGCTACACCGAGAGCATCTTCAATTGCTGTTTGACGCCCGAGTTGAACGGCTAGATCAAATCCACCAAAGTTTCTGGCAAATCCACCTTCGGCGAAAGTTGTTCCGCCTCGAGTTGTAGTACCAAATTCTAAGTTAACACTATTAGTGTGCTTAGAAAGGTGAGCAGGGTTTAAAAACATGTTTCGCGCGTCATCAAGATAAAGACTTCCATCGCTACCCTGTCCCAGAGCCTGAAGTCGTGCCTTTGATGCCATCGCTAAGCTTCCGCCACAAAGTAGGCCGGTAAAAGCTAATGCAGTAATTAGTTTTTTCATAGTCTTCCTCCTATATTCTTAATCAAAATAAGAACTTAGACGTTTGTCTATTATAATCTTGCATTTTGCCGAGGGGAGTCATAGCCTTTTGATCCATGGCGGACGCATTAAGATATATGACAACCGAAGGATTTGAGAGAATTCGAGCCGAGTATCGGGAGCTTCTCTATGAGGAGCGGCCAAAACTAGTAGAAGTGGTGGCCTGGGCTGCTGGTAACGGAGATCGCAGTGAAAATGCTGACTATATATATGGAAAGAAACGACTGCGCGAAATTGATCGACGCCTTCGATTTTTAAAAAAAGAGTTGGAAAATGCCGAGGTTGTCGATCCAAAAACTGTGAAATCAGACAAGATTGTTTTTGGAGCCTCTGTCAGTCTTGAGGACGAGGACGGCGAAATCAAGCGCTATCAAATCGTAGGCGAGCACGAAACGGACCTGGAAAGGGGGCGAATTTCTTGGAAATCACCCGTCGCGAAGGCCCTTCTCGGAAAAAAATTAGATGATGAAGTTTTGATTAAAAGGCCCGCGGGCGACCTTTTTGTCACAATTGTTAAAATCGAGTACAAATAAGTCCCGATACTCTTTTAGAACTGACCCATATTGCTGTTGGTGAATTTTCAAATTCGCCAACTATTCAAGTAGTTTACCTGCTTTTTTGGATTCCTTTTCCAGAGCGTTCCCCTTAAATAGAAGAAATCATTGGCCGGAACAAACCAAGGAACAACAGGATTCTGGGTCAGTTTTGATGTCTTACAAATCAAGTTAGGATTTGGTTTAATACCTACTCAATCCTTTAAAGTGCGGATACTTCTAGGTCTCTAAGGTGGTGAAAAGTGATAAAAGCAATTTTGCATGCTCTTGTTCTAATGACAATCCTCGCTCCAGCTCATGGGACCGAAAGAGCTAAAAATGTAATTCTATTTATCGGCGATGGTATGGGGCCAACAGTATTGACGGCAACACGACTTCAGTTTCTAGGCCCCGGTGGTCAACTTGAAGTGGATAAGTTCCCTCACCTTGCCAAAGTAAGAACATACTCTCTGAATGATTACGTCACTGACTCAGCCGCCGGTGCCACCGCCATGGCATCAGGCATGAAAGTCAATAACGGTGTTATTGGGCCGTGGAAACACAGAAAAGGTAATCCGGAAAAACCAGTTCTTGGAACCACGATTTTGGAACTGGCAAGTAAGGCCGGATTAGCTACGGGACTCGTAACGACAGTCGAGAGTTTTCACGCTACTCCTGCAGCATTTTATGCTCGCAACAAGAGCCGCAAGCAGTACGGAGAAATCGTAAATTCAATGTTTAAAAGTTCTGCTGATGTTATTCTTGGCGGTGGCGATCGATATATTCAGAACTTTGAAAAGTATTCCCAAGAAAAAACAGACTTCACAATTACCCGCGGAGGCTTTCAGGCACGGGATTGTATAAATAAGAAAATTGTTGGCGTCTACTCTCCGGCTTCATTCCCCTTTATTATTGATCGACCTAAAGGCCACATGGACCTACCTAGGATGACAGACATGGCATTGAAATGCCTTTTGGCTAAAAAGAAAAAAGGGGTTTTTCTGATGGTCGAAGCCGGCCGAATAGATCAAGCCCTACACGCTCGAAATATTCCTGCGGCTCTTCACGAAACTAAGGAACTGGATCAAACTATCAAAAATACGCTCGTTCTTCTCAAGAGAACTGGCCACCTTAAGAACACCTTAATTCTCGTTACAGCGGATCACGATACTGGAGGCCTTGCCATAAACGGCCCCGTTGGCACACCAAAAAGTCTACTTAGAAAAGAGAATGGAAAATACACAAGTATTAAAACTCGCCACTATTCCGGAAAAGGCCCTGATTTTCGCGTCCTTAGACTTTCAACAGATCGCCCCGACATGAAACTTGAAGAGATTCCCTTCACCACTCACACGGGGACGGATGTTAATCTCTACGGCATGGGACCTGGATCTGATAAGGTCAAAGGAACAGTCGAAAATACCGAAATTTTCACCATCATGAAAAACAGTCTTGGCCTCTAAACTTCACGTTCAATGAACCAAGGTTTCATAAACTATTCTTGAATTCAAAAGGCATAGCCATTTGCCATGCCTTTAAACAAAATATTACTGCAAAGGTACTAAGTGCCAAACGCGGCCAATACCATCACCTATGCCATCACCTTCAACACGATCTCGAAAATATGTGTAAACAGGGCGACCGTTGTAAGTCAGTTGTTTTGTGCCAGACTGTCGCTCGATAAAGCTCAAAGGGCCGCGCAGTCGTTCAATTTCATCGTCTCCCAGCAAAACAGGCGGCCAAACTTCAGCACATTTTCCATTGCAGGTCGATCCTCTTGAAACTAAGTCGGGATCGAATACATAAATAGAAAGCCCACTGAGAATAGTTAGTACGACTTGGCTTTTAACTACGCTAGTTTTAAGCGGATAAATGGGGTTGTCGAGACTTTCTAGACTGGCCCCAGCTTTTAAAGAAACACATAGTGAAATAATAAAAAGGAATACTTTCATCCAATACCTCCTAGCTACAGGTTGTAGGTGGTTTTGCAGGATCCTCATAGTTTTTTGTTTGACAACACCTGTTTTAAATTAGAGAACAGAACCGATGCGGGCCAGGGCTAGAGCCCAAGAGCCAGCCTAGGGGGCTTATATGGAATCTCAGGGAATTGATAAACTTTCCGTCGGCGACCTTCATCTCATTAATGAACTCTCACGCACCTCAAATTTAAGAGAAACGGCTCGACGTTTACAGAGCCAAGCAGGAGCAGTCTCTAAAAAGCTACAAAATATCGAAAGAAAATTTGGTTTTAAGGTCTTCGAAAGAAGTCCCCGTGGCCTTCTTTTGACCACCAAAGGGGCCGAAGGCCTCAAAAGCATCCAAAAGATTCTAAAAAGCTATGAGGATTTAGAAAACCTCATTCATAAAGACGATATGCGAGCTAAGAAAAAATTTGGTGTTTGTGGAACTTCGTTTATGATCACCTACCTTATTACTAAGGCTTTTCTCTCGATTGACCCAAACCAATATAAACTGACTTTCATTAACCTTTCGCCCGAGCAAATGATTAATAGTGGATTGCGCGGAGCTTTCGAAATATGCATTCACGCCGATCGCCTAGAGTGGCCCAATACTTGGTACAGCGAGGAGATTGGAGAGATGACTTGGTCACTTTATGCCGGCCGAAACTCCCCCTTAAAAAAATCAGAAGATGTTGAGGTCATTAAAAAATGCGATTTTGTTTTGCCGACCTACTGGTCTCCGGCTGAAGGTTTTCAAACGGGGAAAGACCTTTGCCCTCTCTCTCGTAAACAAAGAAATATTGGTGCTGAAACGACTACGGCTGATGCCGCTGTTCAAATTGTAGAATTGTCACAAATGGTGGCGTTTCTGCCAGACATTCTTTGCAAAGAAAAACTTGAGGAAAAGAAGTTAAAAAGGATTAAAGTCACCCAATGGAAAGATGTGAAACGTCCTCTCTACTTAAGTGTGCGCTCCGATTACGTCAGTCAAAACCTTTTTTCTCGCATTAAGAATGAACTTGTCGACTTGCTTTGAAAGGGCATTAAAAAAAGCTCCCATAGGGAGCTTTTTTTAGTTGGAAGCTGGAGAGCGACTGGATTCAATTCGCTTCTTTTGTTCCTCTTGTTTTAATTTCTTTTTCCGCTCCCATTCGTTTTTCATTTCAACGAGTTTATACTTGGGAAATCGCGATATAATTTGGCTGTAGTTCTGCAACTCTAGGTTTTCTTTCAAATTGTACTCAGCACCAAAAATATTTCGTGGATTCTCTTTAAACATCTCGATCTTTTCTTGAGAAAATCCAAGGGCCTTCATTAAATCCTTAACGTCAGCATAATTGGGACCAACAGCATCTTGCTCTACCATTATGACTTCATAGAGACGCAACTCAGGATCAAATTTGACAACTTTGATCGCCGTTCCCGACTTAATGGGATACTCAACAATCCCGAGAGCCTGCGCGGAGTCAATCTTAAATAGCTTTGCAATGGCAGGAACAAAGAAATGATCTAGAGGATCACTTTCAATTCTTGCCTCATGCTCTCCCCCTCTCGGTGAAGGAGGTAACAGATGCGGAGTAAACGAAGAACAGGAAGGTAATCCACCATTAGGTCTATAGCCCGCTCGACAACTTGGGTCGCTGGGTCTGTTGTTTCCAAAGTAATTATAGACGAGGGCTCCACCACCCGCTTGATCGCGACAATATCTAAAATCTGAGTCACTCATGGCATTACAACCAATAGAGGAGCTCGTAGCCATCGGGTGACCACCATGAATTAAAACGCCTCGGCCTTCACTTCTCTGTCCATCCAACCCACGCATAAGTAGAGCTGTTCCGCTCGGAAACTTGGCAGTATTGTGACTCGCATCGGTGACATGGAGACCCGCAGGATTTAAATTTGATCCTCCACGAGAACAGGCCTCCGGATCGACATCACTTCTGGGGCCAGCTCCACCGTGCCCCCATGAATTAGAAGTAATTTTTCTTTGGCACTGGCCGTTGGCACTAAAGACATAAAAGCTGCCATCGTCATTAGAAAGATCCGCCACCATAACTGGCTTATTGCGATTAGATATAATACTGAGAGCCCCGCAACTATTTCGAAGGTCAATCATTCCTCGGGCCACTCGAATCACTTCAGCCGGAACCACTGCATCGACCCGATCGTTGCCGTCCAGCATAGTCTTGTCCATAGGGATCATTCGGGGGCTGATAGCTTCCTCCCATTCCATATGAAAGACTCGCCGTGAACATTATTGAAAATATAAAAAATATGAAATTACTCAGAATAGATACTTTGATCTTAATAGACATTAAGACAATCTCCTTAACCTAGTATCCGGAAACGTAGAACTTATTGATTTGTTTAAAGCAGTGTCACTTACGCTCGCTAAAGCTTTGAAACCCTTTTTTTTGGCAAGGGCCAACCAGTCTCTTCTTTTGTCTGAATAGTTTACACCAAAAAAGTCCTGTTGAAGGTTTTTTTGACAGTTATGGAGACAATTAGAGGTAGATCGTATCATTTTGAAACATTCTAGATCGAATGATTATGAGAATATCTCCGATTGAGTTTTCTATCTCAGCATACAACATCTATTATAGAGACAGGGTCAGTTAATTTATAGTGGGGTCAAATTTTCATGTTGTCGCGTTTAGAAAAAATAGTTCCTATTTTTGCACTTTTGTTGCTTTCAATGGTCAGTTATCAAAACTGTATGGAAGGGGACCTTAAGCTCAATCAAAATTTTACGAACTATGTCAATCAAGGTCCGCAAAACAACTCAAATCCGGAGCCGACTCCTGAACCAACTCCAGCCCCAACTCCAGATGTCAGCCACGAAGGAAGTTTTGCCCGCGTACTTAGCCAAGTCGACCCAAACTCTGACGCCTATCTCAACGCCAGCGTGGAGCTCACTAATGGCAATATTATAAGCGTTGGTCGCAGATTTGATCTCGATCAAGACCTATTCGTTATGTCGACTAACAACTCTGGAACTCCAATTTGGGCTATCTCCATCGAAGGTGGAGATGACGATCAGATTTTTGATCTTGTTCGACTCGCCGATGATTCAGTTATTGTCGCTGGCCTTGCCTTTTCATTTTTTCAAGGGGCTACCCGAAATGGTGATGTCTATTTGGCGCGAATCTCTGCTGCTGGTCAACTCATATGGTCTAGGAACATTGGCACGGTCGACTACGAAGAAGCCTTTGCCATAGACGCAAAGGGAACAGATATTTATATCGCTGGCCGACTTCGAAATGCTGCCGACCTTAGCTTAAGCTCCGGAATCATAATGAAGCTTGATCAAAATGGCGCAGTTCAGTGGTCAAATACTTACGGCGGTCTCCAAGCTTCGCAAACCTTTCGCCAAGTCACTGTGGTCAACGACGAAGAGGTTTGGGTGACGGGGCTATTGCGAGATGCTAGCAATCAAACGCAAGCAGTCGCACTTCAGATTAACGAAGATGATGGCGCTGTATTGAATGGAATTGCCTTTGATGGCCCGGCCAATAATTTTGAACTGCCTTGGGCGATCGAAAAGCTAGAAAGTGGCGAACTCGTCCTCGGTGGCATGATAGCCAATGGACCTTTTGGCGATAATGACGCCTTTATCTTAAAGCACAATATTCTGAACAATACGAATGAAGCTGTCGTCTTTGGTACCGCAGATAGTGACGTTATTCGGGGAATTACCAAAGAAAAAGAAGGGCAATTGGGATTTATCTTTAGATCTTCAACATTGGCAGGAGATCCTTCTCCGGACTCGGACGTATACTTTGGCGAAATTAATACATCGGATCTTAGTAGAAACTTTCTTCGCGGTTTAGCAGGCATCGATGAGGAAATGACTGATCAACACCCAATCATTCGCCTCGAGAATGGCGCATACCTTGCGACTCTCTCAACACAGTCCTTAACGGTTGGTAATAGTCTTCACCAACCGATGCTGGTGAGAATGAGTGCCAAGGGTGAGTTTACCACAAGCTGTGGAAGCCTTCCTGACTATAATATTCCAGAACAGCCAATTAATTTCTCAAATGCGGCAATATCTCCTGCTGTTGCTCCCCTTAACGCCGTTTCAAATGATCATACAGCATCAGTTGCCACAGGAAATGTAGCACTCAATAATGATTTAATATGTGGCCAGTAATAGGGAGTCGTTTTTATGATCGCAGCTATCTTTGCCCTGATCGCAGGGCTCATTCACGTTTATATTTTTGCTATGGAAAGTCTACTCTGGGGTACTCCTAGAATTAACAAGGTTTTCGCGATGACCCCTGAACAGGCGGAAAGCAATCGACTCTTTGCCTTTAATCAAGGTTTTTACAACCTGTTTTTAGGACTTGGCGCGATTGGAGGAGCTATCATAGCATTGAGCCAGGGCTCTCCAATGGCAATAGCAATAATGATATTCTCTTCAGCCTGCATGTTAGGTGCAGCAACGGTCCTACTCTATTCAGCCAAGAAATTGCTGCGGCCCGCATTGATACAGGGGTTACCTCCTCTCATTGCCATCCTCGCAAATCTATTTACCTAGGTCTTGTATCTTTCAGAGAATCTCTAAAGGCCCATTCTATTTAGCAATAGCAAAAGCCCATTAGAAAAATATTTTACTATTTTAAACAACTAATCCTCATTACAAATTTAAAATTTGCCGAATTAAAGTTGTCAAATAATAGCAGCTTTGAGGAGGATCCATGTCTGCACGCCTTGAATCAGAAACTATCGACCAATTAACTGATAGTCTCCAAGAGAAAATGATTGAAGTTCAAAAAGAGTACAATCGAAAAATTAAACTCGCTCAACTTGAAGGCGACTTAGAAAAATTAAAAGCCGTCATGAAAGAGATGCAAGAGAAACTTGAAGAAGTAACTCAGCAATATCAACAAACAACTCTTGAACTTGTTGAAGAAAAAACAGCTGGTCTCAAGCATCCCGAAAAAAAGGCCTATGACGATAGCCTTACAGAAATCAATCTCGAGCTTCTATCTTATGATGGCGACAGAGACATTCTCATCGAAATGGGTGAAGATCCCGTTTTTCAACAAATTCTCTCTGAGGTATTTGCCCATGAACACCCTTATAATACTCGTAAGGAACTTCTGAAATCTTCATTGCGACTCTCTCCTAAAATTGCTCCCCACATTCACGAAATGGGAGAAGAGTGTAAAAGAAAACTAGGCCTCCACGCTAATGTTGAGTTCTATGTCTACCAAGACACCCAATTCAATGCCTTTTGCTATCCACCAAAAGATGATTCGGTATATATAATGCTCACTTCTGGAATTCTTGAAAAGTTCTCTAATGACGAGTTACAATTTGTTATTGGCCACGAAATTGGTCACTACGTTTTAGGTCACCACAGATGGCCCATCGGACCCATCTTAGATTTTAGCCAAGGGCGTCTCTCTCCAGTTCAAGCCATGAAACTCTATTCTTGGAAGCGGAACGCAGAGATTTCAGCCGACCGAATTGGCTACCTTTGCTGCGAAAACTTTGATGCCGTATCTAATGCCTTTTTTAAGCTTTCTTCTGGCGTGACAGACTCTTCTCTCGAATTTAAAGTGAGCGAGTATATTGACCAATTTAAAGAGTTGAAAGCTGAAATGCTTAAAGATGCTGATCCAGATAATGAATCTTATAATCCACAAGACTGGTATTCCTCTCACCCTTTTAGTCCAATGAGAATCCAAGCTCTTGAACTCTTTAGCCGCAGTGAAACCTTTAACCAGTTAGTCGGAAAAGAAGGTGGAGAAATTACTGAAGGTGAAATGGAAAAAGAGATCAAATCTGTAATGTCACTTATGGAACCTAACTATATGGATGACGATTCAGAGGTAGGTCACGAGATTCAAAAATTCCTATTTTGTGGTGGTTATACAATTGCCGCATCAAACGGTGTAGTTGAAGAGTCTGAAGTTCAGGCATTGGGCTCACTTGTTAAGGCGGAGATGTTCACTGAACTACTTCCCCAGGTAAAAGATAAGTCGATTCCTGAGCTCTTGCAAATGACTGCGCAATTTGCGAAAACTCTCAACCTTCACATGGCGTACATCTCTAAACTCAATGTCATTAAAGATCTTGCAGTGATTAGTTACTCAGACGGATCTATCGACCAAGAAGAAGTTGAGGTCCTCTACGCCATTTCACACATGTTACAGATTTACCCTGATTTCGTGGATCAAGTTCTTCACGATGCCAATCAGGGTATGGATTAAAAACTATTTATTTTATCTTCCTTTAAGGGGTTTGACTTTGTTCAAGCCCCTTTTTTAATTTTGATTAGCGTCATTATTATTTTATTCGCTTTCGAACTCTTAAAAAAATCACAATAGAAAAGCAAAAAGATTGGCTATGGGCATAGTGATATAGAACATCAGCTTTTGTTTAAAATCAGCTTCTTTTGTTAATAGACTTCGTTTTTGAATCTTCCCTTCCCTCAGAAGGAGCCATGAATTTTCTATACGACGGTCGATATCTTCTTTCATGAGGCGCGCTAGCTCCTCATTGTCGCGACAAACATACATAAGCTCAGAATTCAGGTTTGCTGAGCGAGGATCAATATTATAAGTGCCAATTAATGAAGTTTTACCGTCGATAATGGCTCTTTTTGAATGAATTCCCCAACGTCCCTTCGTTTCAGGATCTAAGGGACTCCCATCATAAAGATAAAGATCCATCTTGGAGGCTTCAAGATTCCCCAGGCGAGGATACATATGAGAAACCGTATAGAAGGCATCGGTCGATTTTAAGCTGTTCGTAAGAGCTGTAAAACGAATCCCCTTATCGGGCAAACTATCAACAAAGCTTTTTCCATCACCTTGAAGAACAAAATACGGACTCTCAGCTATGATCTCTGATTGAGCTTCGGATGCTAGTTTTATAATCGTGTCATATACCTTTCTATGACTCGGACCAACGCCCGGGTAATCAGTGACGAATAAACTATCTCGACACTCTATGATTTGCCCAGAGACCTCTACCTCTTCAAGCGATGTTTTTAAGCTCTCTAGTTCCTCGCTTTCTGCAAAGAACCCCTGAACCTTATTGAGTTCCTCTTTTGTTACCTCATAGTCAATTTCTTCGGGATTTTGCGAATATTTAGACTTCCAGTAAAAATCAAAACTCTCTTGAATAGCAGTCGCAATACTTCCTTCGATCAATATGTCAGTATCTAGAAAGTTATACTCTTTTGCCATATCAAAGTATTCATCCGCAATATTACGGCCACCCGTAAGCACCTTCTTTCCGTCGATGATTAATAGTTTTCTGTGACTGCGATGCTGAACGGACATCAAGCGAAAAAACGAACTCGTGTTATAGTATTTCAATTCAATGCCCTCAGACCTTAGGAAATCAGCATAAACGGGTTTAAATTGTAATACTGGCGCAGCAAAATCGATCAAGAGTCTTACTTTAACACCATCTTGAGATTTTTTAATTAACTCTTGAGTAACAAGGCGACTGGCACGATCGACATTATAGATAAAAAACTCGAGTTCTATGGTCTCGGTCGCAGAACGAATAAGGTCAATTCGTTCACGCAGAGACTCAAAGCCACCGGGGATCAACTTTAGCTGCTGAGGATCTTTTGTTTCGACGTAGATTGGATCGCCTGGGATGATCTCGCGAATCATTCGCTGCTCTTCAATATAAAGAGCCGCAGAGAGAATAAGGTAAGCTCCGATTATCAACAATAAAAGGCCAACGAAAATTCTAATTGGCCATTTTAAAAGGCGCTGAATTGACATAAATTCAGCTTAGCCCTCAGAGCATTTTAAGACAATTCTAATTTTCGAAACCGTGATTCTCATAACGAAGAGAAGATAGGCCTTGTAAATATCGAGCCATGACATCTTGATACTCAGCCTGCTCTGCCTCATTCATTGAAAAGCCCTCTGGACGATTGACTGAACACGCTTCAAAAGCAATCTGTGAATTTTCACTGTAAAGTCTTTGGTAAAGAAGGTTGCAACCTCTAAATCGAAGATTAAGTCCACAGTAATAGTCTTCTTGAGCTTGGCTATAAATCTTATAAGAAATAGGATTCTCATGGCAAAGTCCCGCTAGAGTCACATCTTCTCTCTCGTACTCACCAAGGCCTTTTAGAACATCGTGAAAATTTGTAGCAAAAAGAACTTCTCTTAAGTTCGCAACTTGCTCTTCCGTTAACTCGGTTTCTAAAGATGTTTGACAGGCCTCAGAAAGTTTCTCCCATTCTTCATCTGTGTGATGGAAACCTGAAACTCCACCTAGATAATAACAGAGGTTGATTTTTCGATAGCTTTCTTTTGCACCTCTAAAGGTCCTTCCAGCCCATGACTCTCTTTCGACGCGATTGGTATTGAGGACATGAAATAACTGAGGAAGTAAGTTGGGATGGTTGTAGGCCAAGGAACCAATACCAGAAACAAATGGCGCAATCTGAAAACGCATCTGCCACGTTCTGCTACGAACTCTTCTTTTTTCGGCTCTTTCTAGTTGTCTTTCGACTTTTCGATCTTGGTAAGCTTGAATTTTTTCTTCCATCGATTGAGCGATTTCATTAAGAAAAGACAGTTGGATAGAAACCTCAGAACCAAGGTAAGCCATGCTAGAGTCACTTTGAGCAGAAGCCATCGGTGAACCGAGAACGAATAAAAAACAGAACAATAGAGAATAAGTCTTCATTTTAATCCCTCCTAAGGAATAATGCTAAGCGTTATACCCGAATTGGAACCACAAAACTAGAAGGCCTGAAATAAATTTAAATTCCCGCTGAAGTGACATTCTTGGGGTGAGGTTTTGAAAGGAGTTTCTTCTGCAACAGTAATATGTTAGAGCAGAAACCAGATATTACTTCTAAAACTCGATTTGCCCCTACCTCCCCTTTTTGGAGATGGGCAAAGTTTATTGAATATTTAGAAGAGTCAAAAGTTCTTTAAAACTCTCTTTTATGGGTTTTCCGGAGGTGTCGATCCTAAGGGGATCAATGTGCCATGTGTGATAATCCCTATTTACGACGTCTTCCCAAGTTGGCATTTTTAAACCGGGCACAGCCTGCTTGCGACTTTCAACCCGGCTCCTATGCTCTTCTGGGTTGGAGCAACTGACTTCAATATTTACGAAGGGAACATCCAGATCGATTGCAACTTGATTCCACTCATCGCGACTCAGCTTCCAAGGATTAACCGAGTCAGCGATAACGCTATTTCCGAGAGATAAGTTTTCACTGGCGATTCGGTAGGAAAGACGATAGCCCTCCCCTTCTACTTTTATATGACAGAGGTCTCTAAGCCCCTGTTCAATCGTATCAACGCGCAAATAGACAGCCGCCGTTTTTTCAGCAAGAAGCCCCGCTAGAGTGGACTTCCCGCTTCCCGGTAAACCTGAAAATATAAAGAATTTCGCTTCACCCATGGTGGAGACTTTAATATCGAGTCTCCATGAACTCAAGGAGGCCACCCAATTCTTTACAAATTGTCTTTAAAACAAATAAACTTGTTTAAGTCCTAGATAATGGAAAATTTCGGTGACAGAGTTTTTATTCGATATATTTTTGGAATTTTTCTTGGGAATCCCTGGAACCCCTGGAATCCCTGACTAAGAGCTAGTCTCAAAAAATCTTAATAAACAAAGATGAAATCTATATTATTCTGATGCAAAGAAATCGGGAGTTTCTGTGTCCAAAATTGCAATTGGTTTTGCCATCTTAATAGGCGTAATCGTTATCGTAGTCGTTCTCTACTTTGTCTCTATTTTTGCACAAATGATATTCGTGGTACAAATTTCTGAATGGAAGATTTCAAGAGCTAAAGCTTTCGAACTCAATGACGAGAGCATCAAATTCACTGACATAACACCGGAAGACTCGTCCCCCCTCGAAGACGATCGAAACCGCCAACATCTCAAGGCCTCAAAAAGTGCTTACTATATTGTTAATACCCATGAAATCGTAGAAACCTACGGTGAAATTCAAGAACGAGAGTACCAACAATACACCCATCTTTCTATACCTGATTATTCAATTGATTGGGTGATCAATAGAGAGAAAATCTACGAAGTAAAGGATGGCAAACGCGACTCTTTGTTTTTTGAATTTCCCAAAAACGACGGACCGAATATCTGGTGGGCTTATGGTGTTTCAAAGGACCGAGTCCTATTGGGAATCAGTTACCAGAAAAAAGCCGAAAATGAACTCTTTGAATTTATCCCCTCTACTAAAGAACTCAAAAAAGTGGCAATAGGTGTCAATGGGTACTATGGCTACCCCTCACACCTTGTGCGTATTTTTGAGCCTGAAGGCTTTAACGGAACGCTCGTCGTATACTATACCGGCTCACATCTATTCGGATTTGGAGGAGATTCCATCAGACCAAGGCAAAGCCACCTCTTGCTATACAACGACAAGTTTCCAGAAGGTAAGAAACTACTCAGCCTTTCTTATAAATCAGGTCTCATCGCCGAAATTCAATTTACTGATGGAAAACTGATTGTCACCGGCGACTGCAGTCGTCCCCGCCAAGTTGATAATCATGAACGCCCACAAAGAACCTGGCAGTTAGAAGCTCCCTTTTGGTAGTACAATCCTGGTTATGAATGAGCCATCACCCATCACAGTGAACTTTGGTAGTGTGTTTCAAAGTGATAAGAACTATCAATTGCAAACAGCTGTTTAATTCAATCGCCAGTAAATTCCTTAAGTCATTAAAATTACCAATAATATTTATCACAAAAAAAACTGTCTCAGTGGAATTAGCTTCTTTTAATAGTTATTAGAACACTCCAGACCAAATGCTAGGATTAAATCATCTCGAAAAACCAGTCCGTAGGCAGAATGAGATTAACAGTACGATTATTGAAATCAGCATTTTTTGTTCTACGCTGCCTTAAACCATTTATAGAGTAAGAGTTCTCTCAAGGCTGTTTTCAATAATTGTATTCAGCCCAACGGGGGAATTATGTACGTATTTGCACCAAAGCCTTCTCCATTAGTTACTACGAGATCTTCTGCTGCTATTCGATTAGTATTTTTATTTATTGCATTGCTCTACTTATCGGGCTGCCTTGATATATCTAGCGGTTTCCACTCAGAAAACAGTACTGACTCTGAAGATCAAAAACAAAATCCCGAAATTCCAGGAGAGGATTTTCCCGATTCAAATCAAGAGACTCTCTTCGCTCAGGCTAGGGTTGTTCTCGAAAATAGATGTAATAGCTGTCACCGCAGTGGTGGGAGCGCTGGATTTGCTCCCTTCAAAGGGCTTACTCAAGATGATTTTATCGATCAAGGCTTAATTTCTCCAGGGGAGCCTCATACTTCTGTTTTGTTGAAACGAACTATTTATGGATCAGGCTCACCGTCAAATATGCCTCCGAGT
>JAUHWN010000242.1 GCA_030424665.1 Bdellovibrionia bacterium
CCGCCGAAATAACGATTAATTTGTCCGCAGAAGAGTACAATTCATTCCAGGTTTTTCGGTTATCAGTAAAGTCGAGGCGATCCGACAAATCGGCCAAAGACAGCCACTGGCTTAAGGGAAGGAAGGTTCCCTCTTTAATGTATGGTCCTTTCGGAAAAACCGAAACCACGACCCCGTCTCGTACACAGACTCGGTAAATGCACTGGCCGCCATCAGCCACCTTGTAGTAGGGTAAGAGTTCTTTAGGCAACTGAACACCTAATGCTCGACCCTTTTGCTCCCAGGCCTCATCCGTTATGGGCTTTGGTGTGCCATTTCCCCCTAAACCCCAAAAAAGATCAGGGTTTTTACTGTTGGGAGGTTCACCAAATACTTCCTCCAAGACAGACTCTCTTTCGAATTCGTCTACTAGAAGACGACATGCCAGCAGAAATTCATCGAAAGTTTCAAACTGAACGACTTCAAAATTGCCCGGTTGACTATTGTGATCGAACAGTAAAACACCTGGATCATCACTATTTCTATAGTCAAGCGCCGTGCCGTAGCCCGATCGAGCGCAAAGAACTATGAGCTTTTCGCTGCCTGAAATCCAGTTTTCTTTTTCTTGGGGATCACTGTACTCCGGATCAAAGTACTCCATATAACTATCATAAAGTGTACTCAGCTCTTCAAGAGGATTCAGCACATCATAGTCGTGGGCAAATGCGCCCATCCAATCCTCATAGACACACCGAGGGCTGTCTTTAACAGGGATAAAGTAAGACTCGACGCTACCCCCATTCTGAACAAAATAAATATCTTTTAATATTTTTGGCAACCGAACACCAAGACGTTTTTCGGTTTTTTCGATCATTGCTTCACTGGCCGACTTTGGCTTTCTAGTTGGTTTTTTACCCTGATGATCGACCTTATCAGTCAGTGCAACTTGCGTGTAATTTCTTCGGCTAAAATGATATCCACAGAAAAAATTCTCTGGAGTCAGTACTCGATGAACAACTTTAAATTCTTCAGCCAATCAACACTCCGCTATTGCATAGAATAATTAAGGCGAAGACTCGAAGAGGATTGATTCTCGCAGTAATAGTCGTCAGCAAGATTCTCCTCACTGCCACCGAAGGCATAAAACAGAGAACCGCCGACCCAGGCTTCTCCTGGATAAAATGCCCCGCCACCTCCGCGAATCAAATCGACCACTTCATTGACGTGGTCGTAGTCGAGCATGAAGCAACCACTACTCATGGACCGAACACCTTCTGCACTTCCCGACTCGCGGATATGGGAGTTACCATGAACGACAACAAGTCTTTCACAGGCATTGTCATTCTTATTGCGACTAATCCCGTGCAATACTAGGGATTTCTTATCTCCTCGCGGTCCGGTCCATCGTCCTTGGTAAACATGGCCCGTAATATAAAAGCCCTCTGATGAGGCGTTCGAACCAAGTACATTACTATAATATTCGACATCCAAAATGCTATTTCTATTTGGAGCGAGCTGTGTATTTCTGTGGGAAGTGTTTCCGAAGCGGCCATGACTGACAAAGTACCTTTTCAAACTCGCAATGGGGTTCTTTAAGTCAAAAACGAAGAAGCGTCTGCTTTTCGATTGCTGACTATAATCGACGAGAACAACATAGTCCCGGTTTTCTATTGCAATTTCTCTATTTTCTTCAAGATTATTACATCGATAGGCGATCGAAGAACTTTTAAGCGTGTAAGTTTCTTTGTGAAATTGACTCATAAAACACTTTAAATGCTTGAGAGCTTTTGGGCTCCCACCAGACTTAAGGTAATCTTGTTCTTGATGCTGGCTAATTTCAAAGGCCTGAGAAGTAAAAGCGCTAAAGATAAGACCTGTAAAAAGGATCGTATTAAAGGATAAGGATTTCATCGGGCCCCCTCACGATATTAAAACAAATTCTTAATATCGTGAGAAATGCCTCAGACTATTCCGGTCCAATTGAAACGAAAATTATGACTATAGTTTTAACAAAGAGTGAGCTACCGAAAGTGCCCACTCTACTTTTGTCCGATACTAATTAATTGGAGTGATCTTAAAGACCATACCGTGAAGGCGTACACCGAGACCGATAGCATCTTTACCAATAAGACCCACTTCAAAACCAAAACCTTGGCCTCTCGACAATTTTAATGCTGCATCAAAATCAACTCCTTGATCAAAAAGAGTGGCACCAGCCGTTGCACCGACTTTAAAGCTACCAGTTAATTGATTCGGATCGTGGGCCACGTCGATACCGTAGGCAACAACATCAATACTCTTTACAAATGTAATATCGAAACCGACACCACCAGAAACCAAACGAAGCTCAACGGGCTGAACAATTTCGCCGTTAAATTCTGGAGAGGTACAAACGATTTCACCTTCGCCGGCAAGTGCCTGACCACCGAAGAAAATACTAATTGATAGACCGCTCATTTCACCTTCGAGATTACACTTCATTCCCCTGATCGTGTGGGCAGATGCCGCTTGAGATAAAACAATGGCAAATACAAATGTAAGTAAAGTAACTAGTTTTTTCATTAAAACCCCTTTTGGTTAAACCTGAATAAGGAGCTACACAAGTTTTCAATTAAATAAAAGTAATAACTTGAACCATCAATTACAAAAGTCTGACAAAAATCGTCCCTTTGACTGATTCAGCTCGATAATGTTCGGTTTTGAGACACAATCGCCCTTTATGTTCGATAGATTCCTTCTCAAGGATTTGAATTTTGATTTGATAGGGTGAACTGCTACCCTCTCCTTACAAGCGCGTTTTCTTTATAAATTCCATAAAAATTGATTGAAACACAGGAGCCACCGTGAAGAACACGAGACGAGTGACAGCATGCTTGTATTTATTCATAGCTTTCAGTATTTTCCTATTTAGTAACAACCTACTCGCTGAGGAACACATCTTTCTCAATGAGCCAGCTGTAGAAACAGAAGATCCTAGCTCGATGATAGAGCCCACGAGTTCTGCAACTCAAGGCTTGTCCCCCGAAGAGTTAAGGACACGACTTGTTGGAAATGGTGTGC
>JAUHWN010000109.1 GCA_030424665.1 Bdellovibrionia bacterium
GACGCCAACCCCTAAGCCGACTCCGAAAACCGTTTCTCAGGTCAGCCAAGGTAGTCGCGAAATTATTCTTGAGGCTCTTGGCCCCGTTCGCGTGACTATGACCATCAACGGAAAGAAGAGTAGTTTCACATTAGCTCCCGATGAAATTCGAACAATCCGTTCGCAAACAAAAGTAATTCTCGATGTTAACGATGGCGGAGCTGTTAATATTACGAAAAATGGTAGGGACCTCGGTATTCCGGGTAACTTGAATGAACCGATTCGCCTTGAATACTGATTTTGGCAAAAAATTCTGGTTGCTTTGGTGGTCGTCTTTAATTTTAAAGTTGCTCCTAACTGCCCTAGTGCCTCTTGCACCCGATGAGGCCTACTACTGGGTTTGGTCACAGAAATTACAACTCTCCTATTATGATCACCCCGGCATGATCGCCTGGCTCCTGAGTCCATTTTCATCCTTGAGTTCTGTCGAAGGGCTTATAAGAATTCCAATACTTATTATGGGACAGATGACCTACTTGATTTGGGCTTCTGTTCTTAGTGAGTTTAAAATCGGAAGACACTTCGAGTGGTTAATGATTGCCCTTCTTACTCCTTTGCTGGGAATCGGCTCACTAGCAGTAACTCCCGATGTTCCGCTCTTGTTTTTTTGGAGTTTTTCTTTTCTATTCTTTATAAAAGCCTTAGCTACCAGGGATTGGCGCTTTTATGCTTTACTGGGGTTATCTCTCGGCCTGGGTTTTTGCTCAAAATATATGGTCGTCCTTTTCGTGCCCTCAATCGCTCTCTGTTTACTCTATTCTCGCATCTGGAAAAAAGTGGTTTGGCCCTATACGTTGATTACGGTATTTTTTGGCCTTATTGCCTGTTTGCCGGTGATACTCTGGAATTATTGGAATGAATGGGTTTCGTTTGAATTCCAATTAAAGCATGGATTTAAATCAAATGACTGGAGTTTTAAAATTGTCTTAGAGTATCTCGGGGGTCAACTCGGACTTATTTTACCAGTTTTTGTCATCGACCTCTTTACTAAAAACAAAAACGAAAATCAGAAAATTTTATTTAGTTTTGCTATTTTTCCACTGTTGTTCTTTCTCTACTCCTCATTTAAAGCTTTCGTTGAAGGGAATTGGCCTTTAACTGCCTACCCAGCTATTTACCTGCTCAGCTTAACCAAGGCTTCGGTTAAAAGAGTCAAAATCGGTCTCGTGATTTGGACCTCTGCGCTTTTCTTACTTTTTGTTCAAATTTTTTTCGAGCCACTTGATATAAAAAAAGAACATATCAAGATTTTTGAAGCCTATAAATTTAGTTCAGTAGTCAAAGATTTTGAAGACTACAAAAATTCCGATCTAGAGATCTTCGCGTCTAGTTATCAAATGGCAAGTGTTCTCAGCCTAAAACGGCCAGGAATTGTCTACAAACTCAAGGGACTTAATCGCGTTGATTTTTTTGACTTTCAAAAAGAGGCAATTCCTTCTAAGAAACAATTAGGAGTATATATCCAGTCAAACCACAGATTACCCAAAGAAGTTTTAAAGACTTATAAAGTCATTAATGACAGAAAAATTGACGAAAAGTATCGATTCGTTAAGTTAGAACAGATATGAAACGATTAATTTTAATTATATCAATAGCGTTTTGCTTACTCATCTACCTTCTATATATATCTCAATTTGAGGGTCAGGTTCGTAGAGACGACATTCAAGTGGGTCGCTCTGGAAAGTTCTATGATTACAAGGGAGCTTTTCACGTTCCGTCACGAAAAAATACAAATATTAATGATATTGAAATTTTGAAGGCAGCTAATAAATCACATTTCGATTTCGTGATTTTTTCTGACACGAATAATTTTAAAGCCGCAGGTTTAAATGATTCCTATTACTCCGGAACTCTCGGAATAAAAGTTAGAAAATTTAGTTATCTAGATTGGAATATATTACTCTTTGAAAAGGGTGACCCCTTAGTATTTGATTCACTGAGTGAAGCCCAGATTTTTTTAACTGATCAGCTGACCCAAAAAGAACCTGACCCTAGATTTTTAACTGTCTTGACCCAAGAGTCTGGAAAAGAATTTGGAAACACCAACAAAATTAGTCCCGGAGTCGATGGCATCGAAGTTATTAACTTAAGTTCTTTATGGAAAAAGACGTGGAACCAATCAAAGGCTTCAGTATTTTATAGTTTTTTTTCTTATCCATTTAACGGAAAGCTCTCACTTCTTCGTTTAATTAACGAAATTCCCGGATATCTACAAGAATGGGATGGAATAGTTGAAAAATTCGGCGAAAAATCTGGTTTCTTCTCTAACGAAGCAACCTCACAAGTGTTCAACGTTTTTAGCTCAAACATCAATTTTCCGAGTTTAGAATTAATTTTTTCGGTTGGAAGCAACCATGTATTTCTCAAATCGGAACTTACTGGTGATCCGAAGAAAGATCGACAAAAAATATTTAGTGCGCTTCAGGATGGAAGCTTTTATTTCTCTTTCGATATTTTGGGAAACCCAAGAGGATTTGAATCCTACATACGCACTGACGACAATATTCACAACCTAGGTGCAAAGGTAAACCTCGACGACAATCCTGAAATAATTGTTAAACTCCCCATGGATATTCTCGTTCCCTACGAAATTGTAATTTTTAAAAATGGGAATCGCGTCGCAACTTTTAATAAACCTTCAGTGAGTTACCTCATCAAAGAAAAGGGTAGCTATAGAGTCATCGTCAGAGTTATACCTACGCTTCCGTTACCCGATGGGCGGCAGTGGTTTACTTGGATTTATACCAATCATTTTCATATCGTTTCTGAGGCTCAAGACTAATTTTAAGGTTTTCTGATGCTATTAACTGGCAAGCAAGACGCTCATTTTTTGCAAACGACTTTTCACAGGCCATTTCTTTCTCTATCGAGTTTCTATCGAGGTCCTCTGGTTGCAAAAGAATAACTCTGCAAGTTCCACAAGTACCCATTCCTCCACATGAGTGATCTATTTTAATGTTTTCTGAATTCAAAGCTTCGAGAAGCGTGCACCCCTCGGCAAAGGGCACCTTTTCGGAGAACTCGATGACAGCTAAAGAATGGTTTTTTCTTTTTTTAAACATTACCTATCTTAAACTATTGATATTAGGAGGGATTGGCTATCTGCATTATTATTGAGTCTTGAAACATTCAGCAATCATAACTATCAAAAATATATGGATTTTATTGCATTTGATTTAGAAACAACGGGTACAGTAGCAGGTGTTGATGCCATCGTCGAAATCGGGGCGGTTAAGTTTTCGGGTAAAACACCTATGGCTACATTTTCAACTTTGGTCGATCCAAAAAAGCATATCCCCGAAGATGCGACGCGGGTGAATGGAATCACTGATGATATGGTCGAGGGCAAACCCCTTATCCAGGATCTTTTAAAACCATTTGCTGAATTTTGCGAAGATTTACCCATTGTCGCCCACAACGCACCATTTGATGCTCAATTTCTAACGGCCGATATTAAAAGACACGAAATGGCAGCCCCTCGGGGAGTCATTCTCGATACTCTTCCAATTGCGCGTAAAGTTTTTCCGGGGCTAGCGAACTACAAGCTGGGAACTCTGGTGCAACATCTAAATATACCAGCTGGACAATTTCACCGCGCAGAAGAAGATGCTTCTTATTGTGGATATTTATTTTTTGAGATCCTCACAAAAGTGGCTTCGGATGCCAATCCACCGATTGAAAATTTAATTGCGTTGACTGGAAAACCTGAAGCTCGATTTCCTCAAGTTGAAGTTTCTCATAAACAACTCGATTTATTAGATGGGCTCTTTTAATTAAGCCCACGCTTTATGGGCGATAGGAAGCCTTCGCCCGCGTCCAAATGCATGATCTGAAATTCTCAAGATCGGTGCGGCCTGCCACCTTTTAAATTCTGTCTTCATTAGAGCTCCGAGCAACCATGTCTCGATATCATTGCCCGGTGGTCGAGTCTTTTCGACTAGGTTTTGAACCGACCTATCAAGATCATCATAGGGAGGCAAAGAATCCTCATCTTTTTGATTAGGCGCTAACTCAGCACTCGGTGGACGATCAATAATTCTTTGGGGAATCACTTCTGAATCTTCATTGTAATGTCTACTCAAACTATAAACCTGATTTTTTAAAAGATCTGCTATTGGCGCAAGGCCGCCACACATATCTCCATAAAGAGTCGCATAACCGGTAGCGTACTCCGGTTTATTCCCAGTGGTTAGTAATAAACTACCTTCTTTATTAGAATAAGCCATTAATAGCAATCCTCGAATTCGCGACTGCATATTTTCATTAGTTACTTGAAAGTCAAACGCCCCAAAGGCCTTATGAAAGGACTCTAAAACGTTTTCATATATGTCGTGAATTTGTACTTCGAAAAACTTAGTTCCAAGGTTCTCCGAAAGTTTTCTCGCTAATTCGAGAGATTCGTCAGCATTAAATTCACTTGGCATGGCGATGAGGGTTACATTTTCAGAGCCAATTGCCTCGACAGCCAATGCTGCGACTAAAGCTGAGTCAATTCCACCACTCGCACCAAGATGAACTTTTTTTAAGCCAGTCTTTCTTGAAAAGTCACGTATACCTAGAACAAGAGCTCTTCTTAGCTCTTGAGCTTCGCTCAATTTTTGGGGCCCTATCTTTTTAGAAGGCAGTTTCTCTGTATCTATTACCTGAAAGTCTTCTTCAAAACGCTTACTTTCAAAAACAACCTTATCCTTGTTGATAACAAATGAGTCTCCATCAAAGATAAGTTCATCCTGGCCACCAACTTGGTTAACGTATACCAGTGGGCAGTTGAAATAAGAGGACGTTTGGCTCAACATTCGCTTTCTGAGCTTCGACTTACCCAAACTAAATGGTGAGGAGTTTAAAGAAAATACTAGGTCGACATCGGATTTCTTTAAATCCTTCATTGGGTTCTTTACGTGCTTGGGAGTAAAGTTTTTAATGGGCCAAGACCAAGCATCTTCACAGATCGCTATTAAAATCTTTTTACCCTTAAAGCGTAAAATATTTTTTTCTAAACGCCCCGGTTCAATATGCCTAGTTTCATCAAAGACATCGTAGGATGGAAGTAGCTCTTTATGAAAAACCTTTTTTTTCTTATTTTTTTGCAAGAAAACAGCAGAATTATAGAAGTCTTTACCCTGCTTTCGTGGACACTCAGTCACAGCTCCGATAAGGAGAGCCGGTCCTTTCGGCAGCTTTTTTTCTATTTCAGAAAGACACTTTAACTGTTTTTTAACTATACTCTTTCTTTCGAGCAAATCGCCCGGAGGATAGCCAAAAAGCGCTAATTCGGGGAAAATAACTATATCCACCCTTTCAGCGGCAGCCTTTTCAGCACACTCTAGAATTTTCTTCTTATTTTCTTCAAAATTGCCAAGAAAGCTATTTATCTGCGCAAGGGCAATCTTCAATCGAAACTCCCTAAAGAATTATGTGGATCGAGTGATTTCAAAAATCCTCTTTTTGATCCTCTCTTGAAATGGGAGTGTAACTCTTCTCTTTGAAATATGCACCCTTTTAGTGAAACCGTCATTATAGCGATGCCAATGACTCACTTCTGCCTCTGGATATTTCCAGCAGAAATAGCCATCACCAGCGTCAAAGTCCACGAGCCATAAGCCTTTCGGAATGGCGCCAAGTTTTTCGACCTTCTTCTGCCAATCAGAAATCAAAGAATTTATCTCTTCTTCGAGGTGAAGAATTTGCTCGTCGGTTAAGTTTTTTTGGGATTCAATCTTCTCAATAAGTTGATCTACTTTTTTGGCATATCTCTGAGTAAAGCGGTACACTACGCGACTTAAGAATTTCGCGTTCTCAGTTGTAAATACTTGCCGTTCCCCGAAAGGTACGACTTGGTGCATAAACCCCTCCCCATAAGGTCTTTAGAATGAAGAGAAGGTACACAAGCAGACTGACTTGGGCCAGAGAAAATTAAGTCGGAAGAAAAGCCTACAAAGCCTTCAGTGTAAATTGTGGAAAACTCAGGGGGCTTTATGTAAAGCTTTCGAATTTGTTGTGAAGAAAAGAATAAGCTCAGAAATAACGCAAGATACTTACGCTTATTAGCTATTTGGTGTTCCAACCTTTTGTAATATTTAAACCCTGGCCACCGACAAATACAACGATGGCAACGATCAAACCTGCAATAATTATCCACTTGAGATATTTAGAGAAGTCCATACCTTCATCGTTAGTCTCCGGCCCCTTCTTTGGCTGTGGAGGTGGTGGAGTAAATCCGATCTTTTTGGCTCTACCTGCGGCATCTGCGGCCTTTTTTCCGTCCTTTACTTTTCTTGATGCTGGAGCCCGATTCTGTTCCTTTTCTTTTTTATCCTCTTCGATATAGGCAAAACCGAAACTTGCGACTCGACCACCGCGTCCATTTCTACCAGCCGCCCGCCTTGAACTTGTCGAACTCGAGGCAGCAGAGCTTCCTGTATAGCTGGAGCTCTCTTCTCCACCCACTTTGGTATCTAGATTCGATGTCTGCACCCGCTGTGTTCCTGGCCGAGAACTTCCGTTCACACCACCGGCTGTGCTTCCTCCACCGGCATCCGCATTTCTTGAAGATCGTCGACTTCGTCGACGCCGACTGGAACTGCTTGAACTATCCGACCCGTCACTCGCCGAATCACCTCCAGTTCCACTGCCATCGCCACTTCCGTCAAGACCTTCTCCTGCACCTGGGTTTGTTCGAGCCATATCGAATTGGCCCCCTTGGCAAACAGCTCCGCCACCTTCATTCCCAAGAGAAGGCAGTTCGCCGGTTTCGAGAAGACAGACCAAATAACCCGAAAAGAACGAGTCGATATAATCCCTCATTCCCTCATTGAAGTTGTATAGGAGTCCACTGATAATTAAGAAAGAAATAAAGGCCATTAGAATGTATTCGAGAATCGCCTGTCCTGATTCTTCACCTAATGATTTCAATTGAGACATTCTACCTAAAAGCTTCATGGGTTTCTTCCGATAAGATATCGATATAAAACAATTATCGGAATATTAAGTATTATTATGAAGTTGAGCTGCAGTTTTGTCCTTATTCTATTAATAACTTCCTTGAGCGCGCCATTATTGGCTAAAACCGCCTCAAAACGAGACATCATGGGCATTCGAGATCTTACTCGTGCAGAAATGTTGCTCAGAACTCAACCTTCTAATCTAAAAAATCGAGTACAACTCGCTGAACACTATCTCGCAATCAATAAGCCAAAACGAAGTATTAAATTACTCGAACAGGTTCAGGGAACCCTGAATCGCAAGGGTAACTTGGTCCTTGCAAAGGCTTACAACACAACAGAAAACCACCTCGATGAGCTACGGGTTTATGACTACCTTCTTGGAATGCGGGAAAATGACTTTATTGTTCATAAGAAAAAGGCCGATCTTCTTTACTTTTTAGATCGCAAAGATGAGGCGGTTCTTTCTTACAAAGCTGGTGCCCAAGCCAATAGTAATTTTAGACCCCTTTGGGACGCTTGGCTCAACGCTCTATTAGAGATGGACGGGCGGGAATATGAAGCTAGAATCGTTCTTGATGACATGATCAAAAAATTTGGTCCCCAAGAAGAATTCATTAGTAAACTCTGTTACCTCTTTTACAAAGATGGGTTCATTCAACAAGCAGAGAAATTTTGTCAGTTAGGTATTTCACGAAATAAAAAAGATCCTAGTAACCATGTTTATCTTGGTTTGGCGTACAAAAATTCCGGACAAGAAGACAAGGCAGAAAAAGTCTTTAAAAAGGTGGGGAAACGTTTTCCCGCATCAGAACTTGCCCAATGGGCCACTGCAAAATTTGAACACGATAATAACAACCTTTTAGGAGCGGAATTCGCCCTAAAAAAGGCTCTGAAAGCCGATCCTAAGTCGATTAGAAGTCATGAAATGTTAGCGATGGTACTTTTTAAACAAGAGAAATACGAAGAAGCCTTAGATCACTTTCAAGCCCATTGCTGGCTCGTAAAAATGGTTTCAGAAGAATTTCGAATTTCGACGGGCAAATTGATTAACATTAACCCATCACTTCATCGGCGTTACCTCAACATTGCATCTTCATGTAGTAGAATGAGGAATTAGCAAACTCTTTCAATTGAACTTAACCTGTACATCCTCTTTCACTTTCGAAATATCAGAAAAGTCTTTAAGGTTCACTTCTGATTCCGTCTGAAAAAAGGTAAAGTTAGGTGTTACTTCATCGCCGATTAATCGAACATCAATGAGATTCACTTTATGACGGCTCTTAAGCTCTATGAGGATATTTAAGGTCTTCAACAATCCTAAATCTTTGATAAGATAGAAATTCTTATATGAATTCTTACTCCCCAAATGGCAAATCGGAGCTATGAACTCTTTTTCTGGGTCATAGATGTGAATATATTCTGTCTGTGACAGGCCTAGGGTTGAAAGATCTGGCGAGCTTTCGCTCAAAAATACCAATGTAGTGTTTGACTGATGATCAACCGTGGAAATTACCACTTGAGAGCCTATTTTTTGGTCTTCCAATAACCTGTCCACTTTTCGATCCGACACAAGATTTATTTTTTCTTTAGTTAAATAAATCACAATGAGATGATTTAAGTCAGACATTTGATTGCCCCCAAGTACTCTAAATATGTAGCTTTTCACTGGGCATCTGTAAAGATTTTTGACACTATCTCGATCTGAGATAGAAATGCTGTCAAAAAAAGGCACAAATTCCTTTTAATTTTTGAATAAGCCGTTCCAAATGATATTATTAAGTATCAAAGAACACATCTCGCTGACGTCTGTTCTAGTTCTTAAAAAGTATAGTTATTATTTGTTTAACCGAGGGAAACCTCAAACCTCATGCTTTTTGTGGCATTTACCGAATACTATTTATGGGGGTATACAATGAAAGAAACTTTTAAAAAACTTTGGAAAGACGAGTCAGCTCAAGGTGCAACTGAGTACATTTTAATCCTTGTTGTTATCGTTGGCGTGGCGATGCTTTTCCGCGAACAATTCGAAAAAGTTATTAGTGACAAGATCAGTGACTTATCAAGTAAAGTCGGCGGTTTCGGAAACTAATCATGCACGGGGTCTCTACTGTGTAATCGATAGTAGAGACAAAGTTTCGATATAGTTAAATTTAGAGGGTTGTTATGACAGTTGAAGTAACTCTACTTCTCGGCATCTTTGCATACTTAATGATTGGAGCCTTCCTAGGCGAGCGAGGGCCTCAGCAGATCTTCTTTAATTCCGCCCCAAGATTGGGAGCAAGAGTTGAAGCTCACATCGTTACTGGTAGAGGTTTTGTAGAACCAATTAGCCAGCAAAAAGTACGATGGATTCGCCCGAGCGGAGGAGCTCCTACAGGGACATTATGAGTTCCTGGGCCATTGGCTTAGCCTACTTTATACCAAGCTTCATTTTAGTAGCCGGAATGATCGATGACCTTCGAACACAGAAGGTCCACAACTGGCTATTTCTAACCTGCCTCAGTATAGCCCTGGTCTTTGTGCTAGTAGTAAAGGGCTTTTCAGCCCTTCCCTATTCTCTCTTAGGAATGCTCTGTGCTCTTGCTTGTTTTCTTCCATTTGTCCTAATTGGTTTTTTTGGCGCTGGAGATATGAAGCTATATATGGCATTTGGTCTAGCTACAGATTGGAACACAGCCTTTCAGGTCTTTGTACTGTCGATATTTTGGGGTGCGGCCTTCGGAATTGTAAAATCTGTAATTTCGGGGAATTTTTTTAATATTTTTAGAAAGTTACGCGGCAAAAATGTCGAAAAGATAGATAGAGAAGGAGTGCTCAAAATTCCTTATACAGTGGCCCTTCTTCTCGGTTGGTTTACTTTTGTTTCGTTTGGAGTAGTTGCATGACGCAATCGGTTCGAAATGAGAAGGGGCAAATGACTTTAGAAGCAGTCTTGTTTCTAGTTCTCTTCTTTGGCGCGACCATCATTGTTTCTGATTACTTCCAGGACGAAAAACTTGTGGCAAAGATAGTTTCGGGACCGTGGGATCACATTGCCGGAATGATGGAAAATGGTGTTTGGGAGCCACCCAACGATTCTAAGACCAAACACCCTAATTTGATTAATCGTCATGGTTCGCCCATTGGCGAAAGTTTATGAGGCTTAAAGGAGTTAGTAATTAAGACCTTAAAGGCTGTGAAACATTTAAACGAAGACGAATCAGGAATCCTGACCTTGGATTTCATATTCTCATCTGTGCTCGTTTTTGGTTTTATCGCTGTCTTATTTACTATTTGTCTCACACTTTCTGTTTCCTATGTCGTTCAATACATCAGCTATGCTTCTGCAAGGAACTACTTTGCTGGACACATCTCCCAGGACTCGCAGACCCAAGAGGCTCAAACAAAACATAGTGAACTGATTGCTAACCCAGCAATTGCTCCGCTTTTTGAAAATGAATGGTACGAAATTGGTGATCCCCAAATCGGAGATCACAATGGTCTCTACCCACAATCAACTGATCCTAGACAAAATTTCGGTGACTCCGCTACTTTTTGGGGAACGCGAATCGACTTCACAGCGAAAATATTGGAACTGCGGATTCCTTTCTTTGGAGTCACCACTGACGAAGAAGATAGTTTTACTGCGACTTTAGCTTCTTACTTGGCGCGAGAGCCCACACGAGAAGAGTGTCGCCAAGAGTTTTATAACAATAGATTTAATGCAATAAAAAATTTGGACAGTGTCTACAATCAAGGACAAGTCCAAAATGCAGTAATAATTTTTGATAATGGTTGTTAAAGTATGAATGAGAATAAAACTTTGAACATTAATAGAAATGAAGAAGGAATGGCAACTCTTGAGGCTATTCCTCTCCTTATTTGCTTTCTTGTTCTTATTTCTCATGCTTTTGGTTTCTACGGAATTATTCAAACCGGCATACTGAATTCTATCGCCGCTAGAACTTACGCCTTCGAAACTTTCAGACACAGGTCTAATCTCCATTTTTTTAGAGAAAATCGTTTTCGTAGATCAACCCATTACTTTACTTCTAACAACAGAATACATGGAATAAACGCAGCAGGATCAAACGCACAGGGATCGGTTGCTACTGAACGCCAACTAGCCATAGGAATGACCGTCGCGGATGAGGGTCGAACTAATGCCACCATCCACAATAATCAAATTTACAACATCAGCGAAGGTGCTCGTAACGGAACAACATCAACGAGTCCTGCTTGGATCATGGTGAGCTATGGCATTTGCTTGAGCGCAGAGTGTGGGGATTAAGGTATGAACGGAAACGAATCTAGAACATTATGGATTTCACTGATCACGGGAATATTTGCTGTGTTCTTACTTTATAGCTGGTCACAAGAACAAAGAGCCGAACTACACAAAAAGTACGGATCTTCTGAGCAAGTTGTCGTTGCTAAAAGACCTATTAAGGAAATGGCGCCCATTTTGGATTCTGACATTGATGTCATTGAACGACCTGTTGATTTCATTGAACCCAAAGCTATTCAAAATCCAGAGGAAGTTATTGGAAAGCTCGCAGCGGCTCCCATCGAAGAGGGTGAGCAAATTCTGGGAACGAAACTTCTTAAACCAGGAAACCTGACCGGACTTTCTATGGAAGTAACACCCGGAAAAAGAGCAGTCACTATACCGGTTGATTCAGTAAGAGGAGTTTCAAAACTCATCAAACCGGGCGATCGTATCGACATCGTTGCTGCTCTCGATGTTGGTGCCGGCGCAAACAAAAAGCGAGAAGTAAGAACTCTCATGCAGGATGTTGTCGTCTTAGCTACGGGACAAAGAATCGCTAACCAAATACCTGTTGTCTACGACGAAGAAGAAGATGGACAAATCAACATTAAGAATCTGCGAATGGATGTCAATTATAATGACTTAACTATAGAAGCTGAACCCGAAGAGGTTCAGGAATTAGTTTATATATTATCCACTACACCAGGTGGTTTGTTTATCACTCTAAGGAATTCAAGCGATCGAATTATCAAACCACTAAAGACAGCTTCAATTAACGATGTTCTGGGACGTATGCGACGAAAGCCAGCTGCAGCTCCAAGGCCCGTAGTGAGGCCCAAGCAGCCGGTAGCAAAGCCTAAGGTTAGAAAACCGAGGAGAAGGGGTCCTTTTGAAGAAATTAATTAATTTAAGCATTGGACTTTGCTTATTATTAGCTGTTTTTCCTTTTGAGTCGGCATTAGCTCAAGGAGAAGCGGATCGTAGTCGCGTGGTAAAGGCAAAACGCTTCATACCTCTATATATCGGTATATCCCACGATGAAAAACTAGAGTACATCCCTCCGGGAGTTAATTTTGGTGGAGACTTTAGGAATGTAATTAGGCTTTCCGTTGCAAAAAAAATGAATGTCCTGCGTATCACTCCAAAAAAAGTCGGTGTCGCAACACTTATAGTAAAAGATAAAAACCAACAAAAGATCTATGAGATACGTCTCGACGTAAAGAAATCTAATCTGACAAAAGTAGTTCGCGAGATGCGGGCTCTACTTAGTGATATCGACGGGATTACAATTAAGATCGTAAACAACAAAGTCGTCGTCGACGGTAAAGTATTACTTCCTAAGGATATGAACCGGATATATGCGGTTATAAAACAATTTGGCGACTTAGCTGATACTCTTGTCGAACTGAGCCCACTCGCTCAAAAGAAAATAGCCGAATTTATTGAAAGAGATATCAATAACCCTGAGGTCAATGTACGCGCTGTTAACGACAAGTTTATCCTAGAAGGATCAGTGTCTGATAAGAATGCTCGGGACCGAGCTGAAATCATCGCTAAGACCTATGTTCCAGACATTGTCGTTGAGAGCGCCGAAGCAGAGGGCGTTCTTAAAAAGCGTAAGGTCGATGCCGTAATTAATCTTATTACGATTAAGCCGGCCCCTGCAGCACCACCAGGCAAGACGATTCAATTGGTAGTGCATTATGTAGAACTTAAAAAAGACTATGAACGTGCTTTTCGGTTTCAATGGACACCCGACATTCAGGATAATACCGAAATTCAGTTTTCTAATGATTCGAGATCACCTGGTGGGGTCATTTCAACAATCACCGGTATTGTCTCGAATCTCTTACCGAAGCTGAACTGGGCTAAATCCCACGGACACGCCCGCGTCCTTCAGTCTTCAAGTATGATTGTGCAAGATGGACAAAAAGGTGATATCCGATCAACAGTTAAAGTTCCCTATTCGATTATTGGCTCTAATGGCCAGGCGGGTACAAATTTCGAAACTACTGGTATTACTTCGACTGTGACTCCACAAATAGTGAACCCACGATCAGACAGTATTCAGCTAACAACTGATTTTTCGGTAAAAAGTTTATTAGGTATTTCTAACGCCGGTCCTTTGGTGTCAGAAAACAAAGTGAACACAGTAATTACTGTGAGAAGTGGACAGAGCGCAGCTATTGGCGGATTGGTATCGAATACTTCGACTACTGACTTCAATAGATTGCCTAAAAATGTAAGTTCAAACCCCTTGATCTCTCTATACGCCTCGAAAGCATTTCAGAGAAATCAGACTCAATTTGTGGTTTTTATTACCCCAATAATTAAGTCTTCAGCGAGTGCTGGATCTGAAAAAATTAAGAGGAAGTTTAGACTAAGAGACTAGGGAATTTAACAGGGCGAGAGTGTGGCATTAAATCCAAATTGTTCAATAATCTGCGTAATTGGTGGTAAAGGCGGAGTCGGAAAATCCGTTTTTGCGGCGAACCTCGCCTTCGCTACTGCTATTGAACTAAGGTCACCTACCCTACTCATTGATGGAGACTCCGATAGTTGTGGCGATCAAAACATCATCACAGGTTTTAAGAATCCAAAAACATTGGATGAAGCCACTAAATTCACAGGCACGATCAACGCACAAACGATTAATTCTGTCGTCTCCAAACATCAGCAAATTCCTCTGCATTTTTTAGCAGCTGTTAAGAGCCCCATAGAAAAATTCACTCTTAACACTGGGCTACTGAGTAAAACACTCGATGCCCTATCGAATATCTATAAATACATTGTAATTGACCTCGGTTGTAAGGCCGGTGATGTACAAATGGAGTTTCTTGAAAAAGCAGACATTGTATTAATGGTCACAACCCCCGAGGTGCTAGCCGTCACTCAATCAGTGAAAATGACTAATAAGCTGATGGGTGCCCTCATTCCCGGAGAGATGATTAAAGTTGTTGTTAATCGAGCTAACAACCAAGGTCTCTCGCCTCAGGCTATCGGCCAGAACATGAAAAAAGAAGTGGTTGGAGTAATCCCTCAGGACGACAACACCGCTGGCGCTTGTTTGCAGCGCTCTATACCCCTAGTTATTGCCGCACAAAAAACACCGATAGCTGCTGGTCATCACGAGGTTGTGCGAAAGCTCTCCGGTGGAATTCTCCAGAGATCTAAGCAACTTAAAAAACCAAAAAAACTTAAAAAAGATGAGAGCAATTCTAGCGCTACTCCTAGTAATAACTCAGGTAATAATATCTTCGGTGCCGTTAAAGAAATCGACGCACGAACTCAGTTGAAGTTAGTGACACACAAGCAGCTCATTAAGGCCATGAACCTTAAAAATGACGATATTACTAAAGCTAAAAATGACCCTTCAATGGAAGAAAAACTTCGAAATGACGTTCGAATGCAAATATCAAAAATCGTGGATTCTGAATCACCCGGCATGCAAGCCTCTGAAAGACGGCAGGTTATTCAGGAAATTTTAGACGAGGCGCTGGGGCTCGGTCCTCTTGAGGACCTTTTGGCTGATGATGCCGTTTCGGAGATCATGGTCAATGGTCATGAAAAAATATTCTACGAAAAAAATGGCCGCATTAATCTCAGTAAGATTAAGTTTACTTCAAACGTTCAACTCCGAAACGTCATTGAGCGGATTGTGACGCCCCTTGGACGGCGGATTGATGAGAAGACACCCTATGTGGATGCTCGTCTTGTTGATGGATCGAGGGTGAATGCTATTATTGAGCCTCTTTCAATTGATGGTCCAGCCTTGACCATTCGTAAATTCAGAAAAGATGAATTCGGTGTTGAACAATACCTTCAATATAACTCTGCCTCTAAGTCGATGATGGACTTTATGAGAATCTGCTGTGAAAACGGACTGAATGTCGTTATCTCTGGTGGTACTGGTTCAGGTAAAACGACTCTTCTTAACTGTTTG
>JAUHWN010000243.1 GCA_030424665.1 Bdellovibrionia bacterium
TCATTTTTGCCCACGGGAATAATGAAATCATCGATGACTGGCTGATTGCATTCTCTCCCTATTATAAGGATCTCAATTTTAATGTCTTGTTGGTTGAATACCGTGGCTATGGGAGGTCACGGGGAACTCCGAGTCAAGAGAACCTGAGTGAAGACTTCAAGTATTTCTACGACAAATTGATTAAGGTCAAAGGTGAGCAGGATCGCATCGTATTTCATGGGCGATCGATCGGGGGAGGAGTCATAGTACACTTCTCCCGATTTCGAAAATCCACTCACTTAATCATCGAGTCTTCGTTTTCTAGCTTAGTAGAAAGAGCCTATGAATTGTTTCGAGTGCCTGAATTTCTCATCGAAAATAAATACAGGTCCGAAGAGGCTTTAAAGTCCTATGACCAGCCAGCCCTTATCATGCACGGAAAGCGGGATCAGCTCATACCGATTCATCATGGTAAAAAGTTATACGCCGCCCTTAAGGGGCCTAAAAAATTCGTAGAATTTGACAAAGGACACAATGATATTCAAGTCGAACAAAAACTCTACTGGGATAGTGTATTTCAGTTTCTTGCTGATCAAAGAGATTTGTGAAGTTTAGTCATGGCCTTAATTCGGTCGCCAAGCATCTCTTTGAGACTTCTTTTTAGGTAAGGTTCAATATCTTCGTCTGTACTCCCAGTATTTGAAACAATGCGATTGTAGATGTCTGCGGTTTCTTCACTGACTGCAAGTGTAATTTTATGGTCGCTGAGGTGGTCTTCGATTAGGTCTCGAATCAAGCCACTGACATTAGCTCCCGACTGAAGGAGGCGTTCGTGTTGATCTTCACCAATCATTAGGCTGATTCGTTTCGTCTTCATAGGGCCCTCAAATTATATATCTCTGTAAATCAATATCCAAGATTATATATTATTATATAAGAAAGTGAGCTCTGAAACAAGGGTCATTTCATATTTAATTTCAATAGCTTAGGTGAGATTGAACTGTCGAGCTCCTAAGCGTAATACTTTTCAAAGGCGTAGACGGCGATTCCTCGGGTGACCGATTGGAAATGTTCGTTTGTATTCAAAACCTCTTCGGCAAATAACTGGGAGAGGCGCTTTTTAAAAATGGGGACCTGACTGGTCCCTCCGGTGATACAGACCTCTTCAATATCAGAGTTTGAAACTCCGGCCATTTTAAAAGTCTCATCAAAACAAGCGAAGATCTGGTCCACTTTGTTTTCTGACCATTCTTCGAATTGTGTAAGGACGTAGTTTTTTTCCATTTCCAATTCCGGATATTCAAAATGAAATCGGGCCTCGCTATTGATACAGACATCCACTTTAGATTTTTCGATTCGCTCAAAAAGATCAAAACCGAGGTTGTCTTCGACGAGTACCCTTAGACGATCGAGTTTCTTTTGTTCCCGTTCGTCGGTGAGTGAGCGTTCGATGGAGTCAATAAAATCCTGGATATCAGAAGCTTTAAGAAAAGCAATGTCAGGTGGAGATAGAAGTTTATCTTTTACTAGAGGAGGCATCTGCAAAATATTATCTGACATGGGGAGTTTGTAAGTGACCTCACTCCCAAATTCGGGGGCCACTAGGTTTTTCATGATACTGCCGTCGAGAACATCCCCTGCGATATTAATTCCGTTTACCGCTAAAACATCTTCTGCCTGAAAGGTTTTTCCAGAAAGCTTGATGATTGTAAAATCGGAAGTACCTCCGCCAAGGTCGACTACGGCCACCAATTTTTCTCCATTGAGCTGTTTTTTGTAGTTTTGGGCTGCAGCGAGAGGTTCTTGTAAGAAATCAACTTCTTTAAATCCAGCGAATTGAGCAGCCTTTAAAAGTCTGTCGTGGGCTAATTGGTCCCCTTTGGCGCTGGGAGAAAAACGGGCCGGTCGGCCGAGAACCACCTGGTCGACACTTTTTTCTAAGACCTTTTCAGCTCCTGTCTTAAGGTATTTTAAAAAGGCACCGAGGATATCTTCGACGCGATAAAATTTTTGACCAATTTGAGTTCCCTTAAAGCTCTCTTGGGCGAGAAACTTTTTAACCGAACGAAGAAGTCTTCCCTCGTAATTGTTAGCCACAAACTGCTTCTGTGCCTCGATGCCAAAGACCGGTTCATGATCTTCTTGAAAATAGAGAAGACTGCGAACAACGGGAGTACCTTCTGTTTGTCCAGGGATATGAATTGGTTCATGGGCTCCCTTTGAGTCGGCGTAGGCGACTAGGGAGTTTGTAGTACCAAAATCAATGACGAGATGAGTATCTTGATTCATTGAAGCCTTTTCTAAGAGTGAGCTTAACAATTATGAATTTGTGACAGCAGAGCCAGAGTCTGCGCTATCAATCGGCTCATTATCGCGCGATAACAATTTGTAAAACATTGGTGTGAGTATTGTTGATGAGATACCAATAATTACGAGTATAGAGAATACATCTCTTTCGATGTAACCTCTGTCAAAGGCGATATCGGCAATAACGAGATCGAGAACCCCCCGGGCATTGAGGAAGATTCCCATTTTTTTACTCGCTCGGTGACTGACTCCCATAATTCGCGTGCCAATGTAACCACCAACAAACTTAGAAATGAAGGCTAGGGCAAAAACAGCTGCGAGAAAGCTCAAATTATTGAAGGCTTCTGTACTTAATTGAAGACCGATAAAGGCAAAAAATACGGGTGTTAGAAAGCCAGAGCTCACTGAGTCGACGGTTCGAGTGAGAGGAGGGAAGAACTCATCCCCGATAATATCCTTATTCAGCAAGAGTCCGCCAAAGAAAGCGCCGATAATAAAATGAAGTCCTAAGTGTTCTGTAACCGTACTAAAGAGCAAGACAAAGAGGACTGCGATTCCAAAAACAGCTTCCTCGCCCAAGAGTTTAAACATTTTATCGACGATATTTCGGGTTCTTTCGATCGTTGTAATCTCTTTGCGAAGAAAGCGATTCACAATTAAAACTACGATAAAGAAACCGATAATTTTCGCTCCGGTGACTCCCACTGTCGTGAGAATTCCCATAAAATCCACT
>JAUHWN010000110.1 GCA_030424665.1 Bdellovibrionia bacterium
TTACCTTCCATACTCACTACTTTGTACTTTTTCGTTCCTGCTGAATAGAACAACATATTCATATAAGAGATCATATTTCCGTCTGCGCCAGCTTTTCTTCTCACCATGGGCTTATAAAAGGGAAGGTTCTTTTTTAAAGGAGTTTCATAGACTTTATAGGGATCAAGCACCTTGCCGTTTTCTACAGTATAAATAATTTTTCCAGGAACAGATACAAGTACATTGTAAGGGTGTTTCCGTATCGAATAGTAAAAGCTCTCACCAAATGGAACAACCATCTCGCCTTTTTCGCGATCATAGACCCCTTTTATTATCTTGCCATCAACCTTTTTCTGAATTTCACAAACCTTACAAAGTGTTGTAGTTCTAGGAGTTAACTTCGCGCCACCGGGAAAACCCGTGGTGGAACAACTGACCATCGACGAAAATAATAAAAATAAAATTAGAGATTTAACTAGCTTTATGCCGTTCATGCTTCCCACTCCTCTTTGACGAACCAAGAGCCAAATGTTCACTTTGATATGTCTAATTTGTGTAAATTGATATTAACAACAATAAGATACGAGGAGACGAAGAAAGAAAAAATCACTATTTAGGTCAAGGCTAACAAATCGAATTGGTTTCTAGGTGCCCAAAGGCGACTCAGTCTTTCGACCTAAATTAATGAGAGGTTCCCGACCTTAAAAATCCCACTTGAACTCATTTTCTTCAATGTAAGTTGATTGGGCCGAACCAAGGTCGGGATAGACCTATAAACATCGGCAGTGCTGAAAGCACCAAGACAATGCAAAGAATATAGCTCTATATCGTAATTTTGCTACCATAGTACCAATGGACATTCAGGTTAAAAGTATTCATAAAAACTTTTGGTCTATGACCTTAGTTTAAACGTTAATTTTTTGATCTGATTTAAATTCTGAGAAACGAGAGTTTTCTCGATCATCTTCGTATTCACCATAAAACGAATTCTCCGCAGGAATCCACACATCGCCCCAAAATCTGACTTTTGGGAGCATATGGTAGAGAACCCAATGATAGAATCTTCTCGGAAGGAATCGCCGCAATAAATCAAACAAGATCGCATCGGGAGTCGCCATCACTCTCAAAGGTGGCGATTTTTGATCAATTAATCTTACAATTTTCTTTGCCACTTTATCTGTCGTCGCGGGAGTCTTTCTCATAAACTTTGCGATGAAGTCCGCCATAAATTTGTAATGGAAATGATATGGATCATTCCGATCCTTGAAGGATCTTTCACTTTCTTTAGTAAGTTTAACCTTTCTAAATGCTCCTGAATTTATAAATCCCGGCTCCACTAAAGTGACCTTGATATTCCAGGGCTTAACCTCATACCATAAAGCTTCAGTCGCCCCTTCTAACGCAAACTTAGATGCACTGTATATCGACATTGTAGGCATAGCCATCATTCCACCTACTGAGGAAACATTTATTATCAATCCCTCTCTTTTTTCGCGCATTTCAGGAAGCACACCTCTTATCAAAGCCAGAGGTGCCCTAAAATTAGTGTCTATTTGCTGAAGTCTCTCTGTTTCATTGACCTGTTCGACAACTGCTCTTAAGCAGTAGCCGGCGTTGTTAATAAGAACATCAATTCCTCCGAGCTTTTCTCTCGCCTCTTCTAAGACCTGATCTCTTTCTCTTTTCGAGAGCACATCCATTGACCTAATCCATAAGTTTTCGCTCCCTTGAACACCTGAACTTTCGAAGCGACTTAAAGAATTCTTTCGTGCCGTGGCAATGACATGAATATCCTTTCTTTGCTGCAATTCTTTCACACAAGCTAGACCGAGGCCCGTGCTCGCGCCAGTTACTAGAACAACCGTCTTTTTCGATCTTTTCCCTGAGTATTTCTTACCTTTAAACCTCACAATTTCGCCCTCCTTGAGTTACTAAAGCTAATTTTAAAGACAAAAATAAGAGACCTAATTTCACCATGGGTTCGTCACACCAACTGTCAAGACTACTGATGATGCATTCAATTTATCTATGTATTTTCAATTACTTATGGGTGTCTTGACAGCACGCCAACAATTCTCATCGTGTTTTTATAAATAGATTTCGCCAATTTATTTTGAGCTCTAGGAGGTTTTTATGTCCAAATTCAAAACAGCGGCTCTTTGCCTAGGAAGTGCTTTTGTGGGTGGGGCCATCGTTATATTGATTGTTCTATTAAATCCAAAAATTTTTCCTGAAATTTCCTCAGAAAATATGAAGAGTAATTCGCAAAACCTTCTGAACCAGAATAAACCATCGACAGAAAACGAATTGTTTCAAAGTTTGGATAAATACCAAGACAACTTGAACCAACAATTCGATTCATTCTTTAACGATGAATTCTTTAGCCAAGACGATCCCTTTGAAGCTCTAAGAGATTTTCGCAAGCAAATGCAAAGCAATAAAGATCGACTCAACCAGCCGTCCTTTTCGACTCCATTTGATAGTTGGTTTAGCAGTAAATTCGGTGGAGGCACGGTAAGGGATATTGAAAAACGAGAAGATGAGGATTTTGTCTACTACGAAATTATCGTCCAAGACTTAAAAGGAACGACTATAAATACGAGAGTCGAAAACGGTTATTTAACAGTAACGGGGCAAATAGAGTCCGAAGACTCTGAAGAAAATGATGGGAATGGATTTTCAAATAGGTCCGTTTTTAGCTCCACTTTCTCTAGAACTTTCCCGTTGCCAACTGAAGTTGATACAGACGCCATGGAAATGGAGGCCGAAAGAAATAAAATTATTATTAAGTTTCCAAAAATTTAAAAATAAGAGAAATCACATAAAGACAATCTTCCGAGCCATTCTTTTGAAAAGGATGCGTATTCTATGAAATTCCCAAAAGGTCGATTCAATATCAAATAACATTGAAAATTTCCCCCGCCCTTGTAACCTAAGATCAAGGGTGGGAATTTCATGAAAAAACACAAAATATACTCCATGAGCTTTGCCAGTGTTTATCCACACTACGTCGCCAAGGCTGAAAGAAAAAATCGTACTAAAAAGGAAGTCGACAAAATCATTTGTTGGCTCACTGGCTACACTCAAAAAAAGCTCGAATCGCAAATCAAAAAACAAATAGATTTTGAAACTTTCTTTGCAGAGGCTCCTAAAAAGAATCCGGCGAGATCTCTCATTAAAGGTGTTATTTGTGGTATTCGAGTCGAAGAAATCAAAGAGCCCCTGATGAAAGAAATCCGCTATCTAGACAAAATGATAGACGAATTGGCCAAGGGTAAAACCATGGACGCAATCTTGAGAAGAAACGACTAAAAAGTCTTCTCAGCTTCTTTTGAGGATGCAAACCTGTGAAGTACTAAAAAAGAAAGAGTTTACAGGAGTCCCGCTTCCAGTGTGCTGAGATCCCGTTGCACCCTGGCTCCAAAAGGAGCGAGAGTCGAGAACTAAATTTTCGCCATCGAACTTGGTTACAGCTGAAAAGATGCGACCATTAACTGTATAGAGTTCGCTGATTTCACGCTGCTCAAAATCCACCATGCGCTCTATCAGAATTCCATTCTTTTCGTCGAGTTGCCATCGATCCGGTGACCTATTCTCTGGAAGAAACATGATGTAGTTTCTAGCGGGCTCCAATTCATACTGAATCACCCAGTTGTAGCTGCGGTCATTTACATGATCGATCCGCAAAACTATCCCAAGCTCTTTTGCCACTGGACCGCCCTCAGAGTTAGTCTGCTTAAATAGACAGGCTCCCGACCAAACTCCTACCCAGGGACTCAATGGCCCTTGGTTACCAATTGCCGCACATGAAATAGCAAAAGTAATAAAAAAACTGAGTGTCGAATTCCAAATATTAATATTTGTCACCATTTCCCCTATTTAAAAACTTGAAGACTCCTGAAAAAAAATAAATCTACCGAATCAATCTCTATACTCATGCGAAATCTACTGACACTGATCCACATTAATAGATCTATTAAACACGTCATCAAACAAGCTGTTGCGCCATTGGCTAGCGAGGTTGCGATCATCAACAAATAGAGCCAGCTCTCTTGAATTAACCCAACTTTGGTTATCCATATTGGCACTGCCGAAATAAACAATTCGATCGTCGACAATCATAAATTTGGCGTGGCTGGCAGGGGGATTTGTCCCTCTAATGGGGCTGACGCCATCTTGACTGAACCACCGGATCTGCAATTGATTACAGGTTCTATTGCCGAGATGGGGCTGTAAAGCATCGTAGATTCGGCGAACACTCACTGAGTTATTCCCGCCTCTTGTGGGCAGGTCCTGTCCAAATTGAATAAACCCCTTACTAAGAATGATACGAACGCGAACTCCTCGATTCGCAGCACTTGCAAGGGCCGTCATAAAACGAGTGACGTTCAAGTTGGGCGTAATTATATCCACAGTTTTCTTTGCATTCTCGACCGACTCTATGAAGGCTGCGTTCATGGAGTTCGATCTAATTTTATCCGTAAGATTTGAAAGCACCCAAGATCGAGTCGTTAAAATTGGCCTACAAGTGCTCGCCAACGAAGAAGGAATCATCGCCCTCCACTCGCCCGGATAATGGGCTCGATTCACCTTCGATCTCCAGGTTTGGACAAAGTCGTAATCGACATGACTTAGAACTTCACCTCGAACGACAAACCCCAAGTCATAGAAGCCTTTACCATTATTATTAGATGAAAAATTAGCACCCGTAATCAGGGCAACCTTACCATCTGCACTCACCGTTTTCACGTGATTAGCCCCAAGCAGGTTCGCTTTAAAAAAGCCTAAATGAATTTCAATTCCCGGCAGATTCAAACCGTGGTCTTCGATATAAGCTTGAAGTTTCTCACGCTCGTTGACTTCATTCTGTAGAGCGATGATATTGATCATTAGCCAAATATGTACCGTTCCTGTTTTTCTTTGCCTAACTCGTCTGGCGTGTAACTTTCTGATGGCGTCCGCAAGATAAAGAGCTGGCTTGGTCTTGGGCTCAAACTTCCAGGTTTGTACATAGACATGCTTGTCGGCATTAACTACCATCTGATGAATTCTACGAAAGATAGCGTCTGAGTAGACATAGATCGATGGCTCAACTGAGTTTTTAGTTGATAAAAACGCCTCTCGCCCAGGGGAGTAGCTTTGATCCATTATTCCCCATGAATCAAAAACCGCACTCGTGCAATGGGCTTTAACATCAAAGGAAATCAGTAAACTCAATACAGCAAGAAAACAGCGAAACATCCCTCCTTTTTACTGGAAAACCCAGAATTGATCGATAGATATGACCCCTCGATACAAATCTTACAAATCCCAGCCCAATTTGGCGCTGAAGAACTTCAGTCCTTTCGCAGAACGTACTCCCTGAATCTCGCACAATTGATTCAAAAGGGCTCTCAATCCCTTTAACAGTGTTCACATATTATCGAATTTTAACGTTAACAGGACTTTTCAAATATTGCTTAAGTAACTGTAATTACAGTTTAATATTAATTTATTTATTACTTTTTGTTCACATATAATAGTTTTCATATGAGAATCGGAATTCCTTTGAGAAACTGGTTACACGACAAAGGAGTTTAAAATGTTAAAATCGAATCTTTTAAGTTACGTAGTGCTCGCCCTCACGCTGACTCTTTTAGTGTCGGCCTGTAGCACAGAAAACCAAGATGACAATGAAGTTGCAAGTGTCGCCATTCAATGGGGCGCATACACGACCGCTTTTAATGAAAGTAAGGTGAACCCAAATCACAAAACCTTACTCGAACAGCTATTCGCAATTGAATCTTCCAATGCCGCAGTTTCTGACCTGACTGCATGCTTCAAGCGCCTTCGCTTCAAAAAATTTCACGAAGATGACACCGAACCAGAAACAATTGAAGATAGCATTGATTTCTCTCTCGGCGAAGTCAACATTGATGGAGCAGGAACTTTCTTAGGAAATGTATCTGTACCCGTAGACATCTACAGTCGCGTCGAATTTGACTTAGAGTCAGACTGCGCCAGTGGTCACAGCCTTCAGTTAACAAACTCTAACGGAAGCTTTAACTCCCAAGATCGAATTACAATTCGATTTGAAGGAACCCTAGAGATAACAGGAGATGGAACTCTGAATTTGAATGTTCAACAAATTTTGGACGCACTCAATGACTTTAATACCCCCGGCGATAGCCAAGCACTTAAAAATGAAGCAGAATCAATTGCAGGAGTTCTCTAAAAAAGGCTAATTCATGAAGCGACCCGAAATTTATGAGTACCATAACTATCGTGAATTTCTAAAGGATTGGCTCTCCTATCTTAAAAAAGGGAGAGCCAATCTCTCCTTACGCCAGTTGGCAAAATCATCCGAGATTGCTCCAAGCCATATCTCCATGGTTTTAAATGGCAAACGCGACCTCACAAAAGACATGTTATCAAAATTGAAACCCTACCTCCAATTGCGCCCCTCTGAAGTGAGCTACCTAGAAAACCTCCAAATTCTTTCAGACTCTGACTCGCAAGAAGAAAGAGTTGTCGCGATCAAGAAGATGCAGAAGTTTTCAAATTACAAACAAAAAAATCTAGAGGAAGTTGTTTCCTATAAATACCTCAGCAAGTGGCATCACGTTGTTATTCGAGAGCTCGCCGATCTAAAAGAATTTAGTCTTGATACAGATTGGATTCATAAACATCTTAAATACAAAGTTTCAAAGAAAGACATTAGGTCCGCCGTACAGTTTCTAGTTGATCACGAATATATAATAGAATCCTCAGAGGGACGCTTCATCTTAAAAGAAAAAAATCAAACTTGTTTTGCTCAGATACATAAAAGTGGACTCACAGAATTTCACAAACAAATGTTTCAACTCGCTACTCAATCTATCGACAAGACTGAAAGCGAAAAAAGATGGATTTCTGGAGAAACTTTGGCCATCTCTCAAACTCAGTTCGACCAAGTTCGCAAAATACTTCAAGAAGCCCACAGCAAAATTTCAAACCTAAAAAATAACCAGTCAGACAATGATATTGTCTATCACACAAGCTTTATAGCTTTTCCGGTGAGTGAGATCTCAAACAACGGAGACGAGGAATGAAATTAACTCTTCTAATAACAACTATAGCTCTTTTAATCGTAATAAGCGGATGCGGCAAAAAGGGAAGCAATACTTCGACAGGTAACCCTCTTGTTAGCGTAGAAATGGCGAGCTTCTCAGCATCATCCACAAAACTGGGGGCCTTTTCCGTTTCAAGCCTCACCTTATGTTTTAAACGCCTGCGCTTTAAACCCGTTGACGAAATCGCATCAGACATAGACCTTACACTCGGGCAAATTACCCTAGCCCCTTCGGGAACTCAGATTGCTACTGTTCAAGTTCCCCCAGGAGAATACGAAAGAGTTGAATTTGATTTAGAAAAAGATTGTCTCAACGGCGGAGAGCCGAGTGTAGTTATCGATAATGACAATGACGGAGGAACACCTTTCCAAACTGACGATCGCATGACTATCAAGTTTGAGGGAGCAGTCACGATAACGTCTGATCAAACACTCACTCTGTTCGTCGACAATTTAATCACTGCAGCCGATGGAATAACTGATGCAAACGAAATCAAATCAGCACTTGAAGATTCAGCAGCGACCGGAAGCTACTAAATAATTTAAAAATTCACCTTAATGCCACAATACTTATTGATAGTACGCCGGGCTTTGGTCGAGCGCTCAGCTTAATAGACTGTAATTATTTAGTTTTTTAATTACTCTCTAATCAAACAGTCAAAACCTAATCAAGGAGGACCTATGTCAAAGGCAATCGTCGTGTTTATCGCATTAGCCTTTTCATCATTGAGTGTTTCAGCAGCCAACCTTTCTGGGTACTATTCATTCGAAAGGGTTGATGCCGAATCCAGTGAACCAGCCTGGGATGCCCATAACGTTAACCTTATAGTGAGCCATGAGACTGGCGCCTTTCGCTTTTTTTCCGAAATTGAATTTGAAAAAGCTGTAAAAATGGAGGGAACGGGAGAATGCACTGCACTTCCTTGTGAGGGAACAGGCCGTGGCGAAATTGTTATGGAGCGAGCTTGGGGTGAGTACTCGTACAATAAATATCTTAATGTTCGACTCGGTCTATTTTTAGACGACACTTATTATCAACAACATCACTACCCCAATGTAGTACCTAATTTTAGTCGCCCACAATTGGTAACGAACATTATTGACGGCGATATAGAAGGTCTGAAGCTCCATGGTGAAATTGCCGCCGGGCTATCCTATGTTGCAGAACTAGGACAAGACCCCGGTTCAACCGACAATACCCACACAATGGTTGGAGTTCACTACAAAAAAGAAGTGGGAGATCTCGATCTCTCTTTGGCCGTAAGAACTCATCAATATGAAGTCGCTGGCGAAAATGAAGATGCTCTGTCATACGAAGTGATTGTACACTACCAAAATTTCTTACTCTGGTTTGAAGGAGCGAATCGATCAATAGAAACTGGAGATAAAGAGGGAATGTATGCCATTCTTGCCTATTCATTTCTGTTTGATAATCACGAATTCAGTCCATTCATATCTTGGGACACCTATAAAGACAAAGCCGCTCAAACTGATTCGAGAGATCGAATTGGCTATGGTATATCCTATAGACCGGAGCCCAATATTGCCATTAAACTCGAACAATTGGATACGCAAGAATTTGACAATGTTGATAAAACTTCCCAGTGGGGTTTTCAATTCGCGTACTTTTTTAACTAAGGATTTGGAGGTAACATGAAAGGATTAATTTTTATTCTTACACTCGCATTCTCTTTCCCCGCTTTTGCCACCAAATACTATCAAAGTGAGGGATCCAATATCGTCGAAATTACCGCCGATAAATTTGATGGCTGCGAAAAGGTTTGGTATCGAAAAGCAGGAGCTGACGGTTTATCGCGAAAACATAAATCAAATTATGTAAAAGCTAGCCTAACAGCGAAGGCCATTAACGACCTTAGTGCAGTCAAAAAGAGACTTCAGGACCACGATGGCTCATGCACCTACGGAAGCGACGATGAGAGCTTCTAGTTAATAGTCCAAATTTTCTAAAAGCCCAACTAAGCCCGGTTAATCACCGGGCTTTTTTAAAATCAATTCAAAATATACCGATTATATAAATGTATGATCGAAAAAATCTTTGGACACAGCAAAAACATAAGAATTGATAGAGAGCTATTCAAAACACTTACCCTACAGGTTGTTACGATTCTTTCACTAATAGGGATGCTCGTGTTCGTCAATCTGTACAATAGTCAGTCCCTAAGGGAACTCAACCTCGAGCACAGTCATGCCTCTACCAAGATGATTGAAATCAGTGACTTCAAAGCACTCACCTTAAATTTAATTATTGGATTTATTGAGCTTTCTATTGCCGACCACTCAGTAATTCTAGACAGATTGAGTGAACTCGAAAAATTAGAGGCTCAATTTACTGAGTCAATTTCTTCTATAAAAAAATCTATCTCTGGCGATAAAGACGAAATGGGTAATGTCAGTAATATTGAAAGTCTAACAGTCTCACTTATTAAACTTGGCAAAAAAATGGTCGTTACAAAACTTGAAGGTAACGATTCACTCTTTCTAACCCAAAGAGCTCAACTCAACATCCAAGGCTCTGAATTAAATGTAAAAATTGAGAAGTACTCAGAAAAGCTCCTTCGAACCACTCTTAGAGGTATCGAGGTTAAATCAAGTAAGCGAAGAGCAAAACTCACCGAGGTCAGTTATTTCACTTATTTAATTGGATTCCTACTGTTCTTGGCGAATATTATTTTGAGTTTTCGATTTAAAAATTCTCTGAAACATCATTTAAGTTTAGCGACCCGTTCACTAAAGGCTCGATCTCGGGAACTCATTAACTTTGGAGAACGGTTTATCTCGTCTAACAGTGAACTTACCCAGAGCTCTATGATGCAGCACGAATCATCGGGAGAAATATTAAATTCGAGCGATATAAGCCACGAGACCAGCAAACAAACTTTGGAGCTCTGTAAGACCGGAATTAGTCTTTCACACGAATGCCATAAAAAACTTGAACTTAGTAATAATTCATTAAGCCACCTCAATGACAGTATCAATGATATTAAAGACAAGAGTCAGGAGCTATCCGGACTCGTCGAAACCATTCAAGAGATCAATTCAAAGACTGAGGTAATCAATAGTATTGTTTCAAAAACTCAACTCTTATCTTTTAATGCTAGTATCGAGGCCGCACGTGCTGGACAATACGGAAAAGGTTTTGCAGTCGTCGCAGAAGAGGTCGGGAAGCTAGCTACATTGAGTGGTGAAGCCTCTAAGGATATCAATAAACTGTTGAATTCGAGTATGAGCTATATTCACTCAACTGTTGATAGTATGAATAAAAGCATTGAAACAGGCGAGCGCGAGTCCAAAGTGTTTTCAGAGAACTATCAAGAGGTTCAAGACGAGATCAATCACCTGAGAGTGGCCATAGAAAACATTTCAGAAAAAGCTGAGCAACAGATTACAAATATGAGAAGTACGAAAGACTTGATTCAGAAGGTAGAACATTCACCAATCTACAAATGGCCTTAGATAATTCTAACATAGGAGACCAAATCTACAACAGTAGCAAGCGAATTGAGAATGCTTCTCTAAAAATATCAAATATCATAGGATTTGATGACATTGAATTGAAAGAGGAACCCAAATATTCAGCTCCCCAGTCATTAAAAAAGAAAAAGGGAAAAACTGATTTAGCCTCTTAAATTGAGGTGCAAACCATCTTTTCCGTACCGTCATCAAAATGCTTTAGCTCACATTCGTAGACGACCGAATCATTACCGTCGAAATAAACTCGCACTTTAATATTACTATTACTTTTCCAGGCTTTAACTCCAGAATAAGTCTGAATCTGCTTTGCCGAGAAGGCGCTTTGAAATCGAACCAGTGACTCACTAATCGCATCCTGACTCAAATCAATTAAACTTCCATGGGCTAAAACTCCTTGAGAAAAAAATACTACTGCAATTACCCCTAATACTCTTCTAACCATCTAATCCTCCTTAATTGGGTTCATCATCTATGGGTTCATCATCTATAGGTTCATCATCTATGGGTTCACCGCCTGCGGGCTCTTTATCTACAACATTAGCGCCCTTCGCAATCCAATCCCTGATCGCCTCGAGCTCATCTAAACTGAGTGCAGGCGAATCTTTTGGCATTCGCCCCCTAAGAACAGAAGTATAAAAGCTACTGTTTTCAGGATCACCCGGCGTGATTAACGACGGAAAAATATTCAAATTTATGATCGCAGAGTAGCTACTGAGATCAACGCCATGAGGCTTTCGAACTGAGTTGTGACATTCAAGGCATTTCGGAACTATGATCTTCGTGTTGATCGAATTAAAGTTAGCCTCAACGCCTGCTACAGAAAAGCCGCCTCGAGGCTCTATGGAGTGATACGGGTCACCACAAGAACTTAGAAATAAAACAAAGTATAAAAAGAGAAGTCCCTTTCTCACCATTCAACCCCTACCTAAGAAACATCCAAACTCCCATTCCAATCATCATTAGATTCTCAGTCAATGAGATAAAGCCTAAGGGTACATTGCTATCCCCTCCAACACAGGCACATTTCAATTCACGTTTATCTATGTAGACGGCCTTAAAGACTGAAATAGCACCGATTCCACCTATAACTAGAGAAATTGGTGCGAACAAATAGGTTGAGACCATGGCGATCATTCCAAGACCAGCCAGGGCCTCGGCAAATGGATAAATATAAGAATAAAAGGGTTTTTTCATCGCCAAAAGGTCGTAAGTCACAAATTGAAGGGAAAATGCTTCTAGGTCCTGCAACTTTTGAATAGCCAAGACACACATACTAAACCCGACAAAGAGCTCTAAAGTTCTAATCGGAACTAAGGTTCCCGTCATCAATAGACTTGTTGCTATTGCCATCAGAAAAGTCACCGAGAAAATGGCAATAACTGGTTTATAGGTTGTTTTTGGCTTTCCGACTGACTTTCCAAAATACTTTTGTAAATCCTCGAAACCACCGACTCTTTTTCCATCAATGAAGGTTTGAGGAGTGGTTTTTACATTGTGTTTACTTTTAAAGGCTTCGGTTTCTTCTTTATTCTCCAAGGGGTGATCGATGACCTTAAAACCCTGTTTTTCGAGAAGATCCTTTGATTTGATTCCATATGGGCAAATATGAGAATCGGTTTTCATGCGATAGAGTTCTGCCTGCTTTTCAGAATGGCTTACTTGCATAATACAACCTCGTTAAATAGATATCCCCCAAAAGGGAGTTAAATTTCTTTTGACTCAATATACTAGGGGGGAGTATAATTAGGACTTGTTTTGCCTGTCAAGTTACCCAGAGTAATGGAGACTTTAATGATTGAAAAAGCCACTCAGCGACCCAAGAAAAAGGGAACATCCCATGAGGACCAGCTCAAACGAATTAACCGTATTGAGGGCCAAGTCCGTGGAATTGCGGGGATGATTCAAGATCAAAGGTATTGTACAGATATCTTACAGCAAATTAAGGCAGTAAAATCAGCTCTTACGGCAATTGAACTCAATATTATTGACGGCCACCTCAATCACTGCGTACAAAAGGCCGTACGATCAAAAAAACTGAATGAAACTCAAGAAGTTGTCGATGAGATAGGTGAACTTCTAAAAAGATGGGTAAAATAACCTAGAGCCAAGGAGACCTTTAAAAAGTGAAGCTTTTAACTGCGGCCTTAATTTTTTCAGTTCTGTTTTCCAGTCTTCCGACAAAAGTCTGGGCGTGTGGATTGAATTTTTGTCCGATGGACCACAGTGCAGCTCCTTCTAATAATGAAAGCACTATGCCTTGCCATCAGGTCCATAGTAAATCGAACGAAGACGTCGAAAACAGACAAAATAATAATTCAATTCCCGAAGTAACGACGAGTCCTTCGACCTGCCCCTGCCCAAACACTTATATGGAAGCAGACTATACGGTTGAGACTCACTGTAAAGAGATTCAAAATAAAATTAGTTTTACCCCCACCTTTGAAGTAACGGATTTAAAAAACCAAGCTCCAAGTATCGCTCTTCGCAACCGACCTCCTCCGTTAATTGCAGTTGGCAGGCTTCAAATTCTATTACAATCATTCTTAATCTGATATATCCCTACCTTCTAATCGAATTATTTTTTTTGAATTAGATTTTCAAGGGAATAAAAATGCATTTTTTTAAAAAAGGAATATTAGCGGCAACTTGTTGCCTAATTACGGTTTTTGCACGAGCAGAAGACTTTGCATCTTTACTTAGGGATGTAGAAAAACATCCTAACGTTGAAGCGACAAAACAGTCCTTTATAAAAAGATCTACTTCAGCTCAAGCCATGTCCTCTCTAAAGGACCCAAATATAAAGGTATCAGCTCTTAACCTACCCATCTCAACTATGAGTTTTGATCAAACTCCAATGAGTAGCAAACAAGTTGCTATAATGCAGAGCTTACCTCTTACCACTCGATTAATCCATTTAGAAGACCAGGCAGAATATCTGCAAGCCGCAGGAAAAAATCAGACTCAATTTCAAATTGCAAAAAATAGAGCACTTCTTTGGACGGTGGCTGCTAAAATAGAATCCCTTGACGAACAATTGCGAATCGTTAGGGCCAGTTTGGACTGGATCAAGCAGGTTGATAAGTCCACTCAACGGCTTTACTCCACTGGAAAAATCAATCAGATTAGTCTTCTTGAAATCAAAGTTCGAAAATCAGAATTGGAGTCCCAAAACGAAGACCTTAAATTTCAATTGTCCCAAGCTCAAAGCCAAGTGGGCTTTTTAACGGGCAGAGCCATTCCAGTGTCTCCTGAGAATGTCCCTTGGGGTGTCTTAGACTCAAGAACCAATAAAAACTCGATAGACCAATTTGAAATGGCTCTAAAAAAAGAGGTACTCGCAGCTCAATCAAACCTTAGAGCTCAACAACTCTCCTATGTCCCAGACCTGACATTTGGTGCCGCCTATTCTTTTAGAGAAAATATAGATGGGCAAGGTGATTTCGTAAGTGGATTCGTTCAATTCTCCCTTCCACTTTGGGGTGAAACCAATAATAAAAAGAATGCCTCCAAGGCCGAGGCCAATGAAAAGGCAGCCACTTTGCAAAAATATAAACTTATAAAGCAAAAGCAAATTCAATCATTGAATAAAAAAATTCTTGCGCGCGAAAAAGAACTCGAATTGATAACAAAAAGTATTGAATTTGCACTGACTGAACAAAAGCTTGCAACCAAAAGGTATTCATTAGGGCAAATGAGTATTTTTGAACTCTTAGAAATCGAATTAAAGTATCGAAGTAAAAAATCAAAAAAGGAAGCTCTCACTGAAGACCTTAGATCGACTCGTATCGAATTGCTACTACTCAAAGGAGACCCGCTCCATGTATAAACTACTCACTTTACTTACCATTTCAATTGTTCTATTTGCCTGTGAATCTCATAATCACGATGCCTCCATGGGTAAAAATACAGAGACTCACAAGGGATCTTCAGATGATTTAAAAGTGAAGACATACTATACATGCTCTATGCACCCACAGATTAAAGAGGATGGCCCCGGCAAATGTCCTATTTGCCAAATGAATTTAACCAAGGTTGTTCTTGAAGACGAAGAGATGGATGAGCAATCAAATACTGAACCCTCAAAGATTCTTTACCACTGTAAAAATTATCCCGATGTGACCTCGGAAAATCCCGATACATGTCCTTTAGATGGAACACCAATGGTAAAAAAGGAGTCTCAAAACCCTGCATCTAAGGTCATAGCAAAGGTCAAACTTCGAAAATCACAGGTCGAACATTTTCACCCGGCACTATTTTCGGCTACAACAATGAAGATGTCCAAACAGTTACGCGTCTTAGGACAGGTCAAATCAGCCGAAGAAAAACTTTCTAATATCTCGGCCCGGTTTCCGGCAAGAGTTGAAAAAGTCTTCATAGAGTCTGTTGGTTCACAAATCAGGAAAGGGGATCCTGTAGTAAGAGTCTATTCTCCTGAACTGTTAACTGCGGGCGAAGAACTTCTTTTATCGGCAAAACAAGCCAAAGGTAAAAACGAGTTTAGTGAG
>JAUHWN010000111.1 GCA_030424665.1 Bdellovibrionia bacterium
GTCCCCAACGGTAAAATGCCATGATCAGTAATACTGTAGCTAGTAGTTCAATGAGTAAATTAATGCCTTTAAAGTCGTGGGCAAAGACGACGAGGGTCAATAGAGCCGAGGCGAGTACAACTCCGGCCAACGAAGGAATAAGAGGGATTTTATATTTTTTATAGATGACCATTAATGAAGTTAAGTACTCGGTTGGGGTGTCTTTGCGAAAATCTTTATTTCTCAGAAGAACGACACCAAGAGCGAAACTAACCATAACTCCTAAAAAGGCGATTCCATAGACGTGACCAATGACTTCAATTTGTCCTGAGACCAGAGCGGACATTAGGATTGCGATGATCATAAAAGGAATGGCAATAAGGGGGTAACCCTGAATAGAGGGGATTTTGTGGGCAATACGAGTGAGCAAAATTTGCGGAAGATTACCTTGTTTAGCCATAGTTGTGGCAAGACCTATGAAGCCTACAAAGGCAGTGTTCACGGCTGCAAAAAGCGTAAGAATGGCGTCGATCACGATAACAGTGAGTAAGCCACTTCCTCCAATTTTTCCGGCCAGGGCCGCGAGCAAAAAATCTTTACTTTCGTTAACCTCGGGTTCGGTCAATATCACTAAGCATAAAAAAGAAACCAATGGGCCAGTAAAAGAAACCAGAACAACTACTGTGAAATAAAGTCTTCGTACGGTTTTTAATATGGGTTGTTCGAGTTCTTCGACGATTTGTGCCGCTGACTCAAAACCTGAAATGCCGAGAAAAGCCGTGGCAAAGCCGTAAATGATCATAGAAAAAGTCAAAGTGCCATCTGGCTTAATTTCGAGAACCTTTTCGAAATTAACATCATTGAATAATAGGTAGGAGCCTCCCCAAAAAACAATCACTATGAGGAGAGAAAAGTGAAAAGCAGCGATTCCAGTAACGATTTTGGCCGGTTCCTTGATCCCCTTACAGTTGAGGAGGCCAAATAAAACTATGGGGATAAAAGAAATCCAAACCAAGCTGGAATCCATGCCACCACTAGCACTGTGATTAAAGTACTCTGGAAACAGAGAAGAGAAATAGCCCGCACCACTCAGCGCACTGACAGCTGCAGTTGCTAAATAGGAAATGACAGTGAGTGCTCCAGCGAATACGGCGGCTCGGCGACCAATGGTTCGAAGAATCATCACATAAGCGCCGCCATTATAAGGTGAGAGTGCGAGACCTTCTTCGTAAGTGGCTTTGAAAAACCACATCATAAAACAAACAAATAATATACAGACTGGAGCGAGGTAACCTACGGTCGGCCAGAGGATTCCCGTCGAATAGAAAATAGACGTACCTATGTCAGCACCGACCACTCCAGCAGCAACGATCCAACTTAAGGTCGGTTTTTCTTTGAGTGCCACAATTGCTCCTAATTTCTTGACCTTAGAAAAGACGCGAGACTTTGTCCAGTTGCATTTTACTGGACATATGAAATTAATATTGATTTAGCATGGGGATATGAAGAGTTTTTAGGAGGTTTCTTGTCCCATTGTCTTTGTGAGAACTCACAGGCCCACCTTATTGAAAAACACTCTCATTTTTATCGTTGTGTGAGCTGTGACCTTGTTTTTAAAGACGATGAACTGAGGGATCCACCGGATGTGGAGAAAGAGCGTTACAAGCTTCATAAAAATAGTATCGAAGATCCAGGGTACGTGGATTTCTTACGGCCCGCTCTCGATGTCACTTTAAAGAAAACGACTAAGGGCGAGTGCGGTCTTGATTTTGGATGCGGTCCGGGACCAACTCTTTCTATGCTACTCAAGCAAAATGAGAGAAATTGCAAAGATTACGATCCCTTTTTCTTTCCCGACGAGACCTTGTTAAAAGAGACCTATGATTTTGTCACTTGCACTGAGGCGGCCGAGCACTTTTACGAGCCGAGAAAGGAGCTTTTGCTCCTAAAGTCACTAGTCAGATCAGGAGGAGTTCTTGTAATACAGACCCTTTTGTCTGACCCGATCACAGATTTTAATAATTGGTGGTATGCTCGAGATTACAGTCACGTTTGTTTTTTTTCACAGAAGAGCTTTAGATTTATCGCAAATGACCTTGGATTTGATTTAGAGATCCACAGTGACCGCCTTCTCTCTTTGAGAAATCAATAATTTGAGGTTACGAAATACTGAGCATTCAATTATTAGAATTTCATTAAGACCACAAGTATCTATAATAGTAGAGCTTTTGCCGTTCGATTGAGAGACGGAATTCTTTGAAAGCTTGTTTAAACCCTAGGTCCAATTCCACCGATAAAACTCTGTATTTTCGGGACGTTTGCTGGTGGTTAAGTGATTCAAAAATTTTTAAAAATCGAACATATTTTTACTTCTATATCGAGACTTCTTCTTATCAGTCTCAGTTCTATAGTTTTCGTCGCCTGTTCTCAGAATAAAAAAGAAATTTCAATTGATGTCAGTCAGTTGTCTTTATCTGGAGATTCCCTCGGCGGAGTTATGGTTTGGGCCATAAACAAAAAAGGGGACCGCTTTGCCACGGTTGTTAATTCAGGGAATCCGGATCAAAAAATCAGTGTTCCTCTTGGGCAATGGGATTTTTACGCCATAGGTTGGTCGGGACCCGGTCACCTAGAGGGGGATAGTCTTTGCGGTCATGCCTCAAAAGAATTATTGGAAGATGAAGAACAAGTTTCGATCGTTGCAAAACCTATTAACTGTCAGTTAGCTAACTACTCTAAGCCAAATATGATTACGGGCAACTCTTTTAAACCGATTCGTCTGGTGACTTGTGCCGACTTTGATTCGGTCAGTCCTTTTCTCGATTGTGACTCTAGTCCGGGAGGAGTTCTTTCTTTTAAAGTCAGTCTTTTGCAGTATGGCCACTCTGACATCGAAGAGGAGCAAATTAAAGAGGGACTGATTAGTCAGTGTCAAACGGGCTTTAGTCTTTCGCAGTTAGCTTCGCAGGTGAGAATACCTACAGGGCTGCCTGCCAATGCCAATTTGTACCGAGTTAAACTTGAAGTGTTTGATTCGGCGGCTTGCTCTGGGAATGCGAAAATCTATACTTTTAAGTCAGGTCAGAGTTTTAACGAAGACCAGTCTAAGCTAGACTTTTCCAGCGGTTCACTATCTGTATTGTTAGCCGATACAAGCGGAGTCTCTCCTACGCCCACCCCCATAGTTATTTCGTCGGCTCAGTTAGCATTGACGACCACTCCCGCTGCCTCCGAAGTGGCTGGTACGAACTTTTCTTTGATCGTCGAAGTTAGGGATAGTGAGAATAATTTAATTACGACTGGTCCAGATGCTTCGGCCAATGTAACTGTGACTCTGCAGTCGGGAACGGGTTCGATTTTAGGAACGACGACCGTTCAAGCGTCTGGTGGTATCGCCGACTTTTCTGCTGCGGGGATGAATATTCAATTGGCGGGTGCAAAAACACTTTTAATTTCGAAAGAAGATACGAGTGCTAGCGGCGGAAGTGCTGTCGCAGATACGACCCATGCATTTAATATCACTCACTCTACCTCGGCTGCGATTAGTATTATTTCAGAACCCAGTAGTACGATTGCGGGATCTGAGCTGGCTCCTGTCGTCGAGATCCTCGATGCCTATGGTAATCGAATCACCTCGGGGGGAGATGAAACTGCAACGGTCACCCTTTCAAAATCTTCAGGTCCTGGTACCTTATCTGGGACAATTTCAAAAAACATGGTGAATGGAATTGTAGATTTCTCTGGGAATGGTGTTTATTTCGATTTAGTAGGTGCTCATTCACTAGATATTAATGCTTTGGCTTTAACGACTGCAACGACTTCAAATTTTACAATTACTCATGGAGCCGCTTCGCAATTGAGTTTTTCGACTCAGCCCACTGACGTGAATACTGGGGCTAATATTTCTGCAGTGGTAGAAATTCAAGACTCCTTCGGAAATTTAGTAACGACAGGGGTGGACTCAACTGCCAACGTCACACTATCGAAATTTTCGGGGCCCGGATCCTTTTCGGGAACCATGATGGAAGCTGCTGTGGGTGGCGTTGTCACGTTCTCTGACAACTCAATTAACTCAGTAACAGCGGGAACCTATGTTTTTCTGGCACAGAAAGAAGACCTCAGTGGGAGTGGAGGGGCAAGCGTCCTCAATATTAACTCTCTTTCCTTCGATGTGAATGTACCCAATGCGATTACCTTTGGTGTATTTGGAACATCGTCTGTTACCGACACAAGTTTTGATGCCAATGTGACATACACTGGTGATGGCGATGGAGATGCAACGGTTGATTTTTGTTATTGTAATGAATCGGATAACCCTGGATGTAATCCGATCGCTGGAGTCTGTAATTCTATGATCGATGGAGGTAGCGATTACAATATCTCTGTGGTTGGTTTGACGGCCCCCAATGATCCGGGAGACACATTGAATATCGCCATAAATCCAAATGATCCCGACGGAGTTATTTCGCCTCCATCAAATTCGACGGTGACGTTGGCATTGCCAACGCCCCCTTCGGTGACAAATGTTACGATTGCAGAGTCCGATGGTCCCTATGGAATTGGCTCGTCTTTAACTGTCTATGTGACTTTTGATGCCAATGTATTTGTAGGCAGTACTCCTCGTATATTATTAGAAACAGGTGCAACCGATCGTTATGCAAACTATACGAGTGGGTCAGGGACACCTACTTTGAGTTTTAGTTATACAGTGACTGCCAATGACGTTTCCGCTGATTTGGACTATCAGTCGACGAGTGCGTTGGAGCTCAATGGCGGAACGATTAATGATACCTTTGCGCAAGCAGCGAACTTAATTCTTGTCAGTCCGGGAACGGCCGGCTCTATAGGTGCAAACAAAAATATTGTTGTCGATGGTATTGCGCCGACGATACCGACGTCTTTGACCTTGGTGAACCCCGTAAGTTCGCCTGCAGCGGATGATACTCCGGAATACCAAGTGGGCGGTGTTACAAGTGGCGATTATATTGAGATACACGATAGCGGTACTTGTACGAACAATGTAGGTTCTTTAACCGCTGCAGGAGCGACAGTTAATATCACAACTTCGAGTCTGGGGGCCGATGGCACCTATGCTTTGTATGCAAAAGCGACTGACCCGGCCGGAAATGAATCGGCCTGTTCGGGGCTTCTCGATACCTATACACTTGATACCACGAGCCCTATAGCACCAAGTCTCGATCAAGTTACAGGAAACTATCGAACTGGATTTACGGTGACCTTTGGTTCTTCTGATTCAGATCCAAATTTTGATAATTACTATTATACGACAAACAACACTCCTCCCAATTGCGGATCGACACCTGGTGGTTCTTATACCGTAACCGAGAGTACTCCAGGGACAACTTTAGTTTTGCGAGTTGTGGGCTGCGATGCCGCTGGTAACCTGAGTACGGAGACCCAAGAATCCTATACCTATATATTACCGATGATGCTCAGTAAATATGACAATGCTCTCGATTGGAATGATTATATTACCGACCCCATGAACTTAAGTTCGGCAGCCTGTTCCGGAAGTGGTGCCTGCTATCACGGTGGAATGGAACGAAAGGTTGAAGTACTAGGGGCTGCCACCTGCGGAGCGCTGGGAATTACAGATAGTTTGGGAGTCTATAATTGGCAACCATGCGATGACGGATCGGGGACGGCTACCTTTTACACGAAAGGATTTGCGCCGGGTAAATCCGTAGTTGATCTTCTTGATCCATCGGCCTGGAAAAATATTGATGTTACGATCTCGGGTGTGCCGAGCGCCATCGGAGCTATCATAAGTGATTCTGTTGCGCCTTACGGGAATCCAGTTGAAGACCTAAGTGGTATCGTTGCCACTAACTCGACGGCCGTCATTTCTGATCTCTCAAAAGTTTATACCTATTCGGCAAACCTGGATATGGGTGGACTCTCTATTGAAAATGATAAGATTAGTATCGTTAATTTAGGCGGCGTTGCGAACGCTCTTCGTTTAACTAATGGGTATAGCGGAGGTAATAATTGTAACTATGCCAACGGAGGAACGACAACCCCAGACGCCCACTGTATGATTGTTGCCAAAGATCGCAAGTATCTCTTTATTCACGGTGAAATTCTCGCCTCTCAAGGCGCGGGAGTGAGCCATTACGGAGTGCATTTTTATAATGTATCCCATTCAAAGGTAATAGACAGCTATATTCACCACGGCGAAGATACCGCGATTTTTCTTAAAAACTCTTTTGAGAACGAAATCATTGGCAGTGATATTGGTAATTTTACTGATACTCCGGCGGCAGTACTAGGTTCCACTTATGGTTCGGCTTTTTATTTAGATAATGCCGACTTCAATCGCATTCGGGGGGCAAAGATACAAAATATAGGTGTGTATGGTGCCTTATTGGTCAGTGGTTCGACAAATAACTCTTTTCACGATATTAACCTGCAAAACTCAGGTGATTCCGGCCTTTGGATTGAAAACCTTTCCCACGAAAATTCCTTTGTAAATATAACCCTGAGTAACTTCCACGATAACACTAATTCAGCTGGTATTTATGTAGACAGTAGTGATGATCTTATTTTTTCTGGTGTGACAGTTGCCAATTCCGCCCTAGATGGTATCTTGATGTACAATTCCCAAGGAAGTATTTTTCAGCACGTTAATTTCGTGAACAATGCCGATTTTGGGGTATTTATCGATGACTTCACTCAAGGGGTCAGTTTTCAGCAACTTTCATCTGTAAACAATGGAGGGATTGGTTTTTACTCAAATTTGGCAGACTCTGTTTTTCTCTCTGATAGTGCTTTTCTGAATAACGCCACCTACGGAGCGTAAGTCGATTACGATACGACGCAGATTCAAGTCGGTGGAATGTTGAAGGTTGGTGGAAACGGCACGGATTGCTATATCGATGCAGGTGACCAAATTACCGATGTCACTTGTGCGCCGAATACGGGACAGGGCGGATCTTACGGCTTTGCTTCGAGTGTTGATATTTCGAGTAGTTTCGTTGCCGATGGTGCAGCTAACTCTCAAGATTATGACACTGCTTTATTTGGTCCGTCAGACTGGTATGGACAGCTTTCAGCAGCACCAAATCACATCAAATTCTTCTCGAAAGAAATGACAACCTATCCTAATGCCGAGAGCCAAGGGGCTTGTCTGGCGGGAGCGAACTGCGAAGAGTTTTCTCTGGATCTTCTTAGTGCCGATGCCGCTTTAAAAGGAGTTGTACCAATTCCGGCAGATGGTAATGCGACCTTCCCCCATACCTTTGAGGGTGCTGGGCTTACCCATATTCTTATCGGAGCCCGAGAGTTGATGCGCGAAGAGGCCATGGCCAATGCTCTTCCTATGCCGCCGAACTCGGCCAATCAAAACGGTCTTTGTGAAAGTAATGAATTCTGTGTTTTAGCTCCCAATATTGGGCACTATCAAGGGCATGGTGCAATTGTTTCTGATGCCATCAACAATATTGGTGGTGGTGGCAATGTGGTTAATGTGCAGATGTTCAAATTCTCTACAAATGGCCACTAGGTCTGCTAAATCTTGACAACGTTTTATTCTTTGGAAGAGCTCGAAGGCCTCTGGATAGGTTTGTGCCCAAAGCTTTGTCATTTGCTTGGTTCTCTGCAGAGCATAGCCCTCGTTTCGATATTCGATACTTCCTGCGATAAACCGAAAAAGGTAGGGGAATAGTTTTTTGAACTCCCATTTTTCATGGAGCCCTTTGATTTCAAGCGCAAGGCTCGGTCGGGCAACGAGCCCCCTTCCTAGCATAAACCAATCACATCCCGTGATCTCCTTGCAGCGCGAGTAGTCCTCGGGTGACCAAATATCGCCATTAGCTACCACCGGAATTTTTAAAACATCATTGATGCGACCTATGGCCTCCCAGTTTGCTGGAGGCTTGTAGGCTTGTAGTTTGGTACGACCGTGAACCGTAAGCCAAGCCGCTCCGGCCTCTTCAGCGGCCTGGGCAATTTCGATACAATTTTCGTCGCTATCAAAACCCAAGCGAATTTTTGCAGAGACTTTGATCCCGACGGGGACAGCCTTGCGAACAGCATGAACGACATCATAAATGCGTTGGGGTTCTTTAAGGAGGCTAGCCCCACCATCACTTTTGTTGACGGTCCTTGCCGGGCATCCGAAATTGAGATCAATCTGTGGAGCCCCTAGTTCGATAGCCCGTAAGGCATTGGCCGGCATGAGATCAAGGTGACTTCCTAAAATTTGAAAGCTAACGAGCGTGCCATTTTCAGTAAGTCCGCCACTATGGAGTTCGGGGTAGTCTCGATAAAAAACCTTCTTTGGAACCAGTTGAAAAGTGACGCGAAAAAATTCTGTCACACATTCGTCAATACCACCAATTTCGCACCAGAGTTTGCGCACAACGGGGTCGACGACGCCCTCCATTGGGGCGAGAAAGATTCGGGGTTGTCCCTTAGACATTCACTCCACCCATCTTGCAGACTTCTTCAAAATGTTCTTTATCCAGGGGTTGAATTGAAAGTCTTTGCCCCTTTTTGATAACCATCATGCCGTCGAGGTTTTTGTTGTCCTTGAGCTCGGGCAGTCCTACGAAGGTTTTGAATTTTTTAACATAGGTGACTTCGCAGCAAATCCAGCGCGGGTCCTCGGGATTGGACTTGGGGTCGTAATATTCACTTTTCTTGTCAAATTGACTAGGGTCGACAACGGCTGCCTTCTTGATCTTTGCGACTCCTGCCACCCCACTAGGTTTGGCGTTGGAGTGGTAGAACAAAACTTGATCGCCGGGCTTCATTTCATCGCGCATAAAATTTCGCGCCTGATAATTTCGAACGCCATCCCAAAGTTCATTCTTCACTTTTTTGAGATCGTCGATTGAAAACACATCTGGTTCGGATTTCATAAGCCAATAAGCCAAGATTCGCTCCTTGTTTTCAGCACTTATAAGTCTAATGGAACCCCGGTTCAAGTCCCTAGAAAGACTTACAGACCGTGAAGCTTTGTACTCTGTGCCAGTAGAGCCTTTACCAGCCTCACTAATTTACATACTCTCCGCATTAGCACTAGATTTACGCCTCGTGTTGAATTAGTAATGGTTCCGGGTTTTAAGGTTTTCTTAAATTTGAGGGAGAAAATGTATGAAATTAATTCTAATGATTGCGGCTGTGATGAGTCTTTCTTTAGCTGCTCAAGCACAAAATAAGCGTGAGACCTATCGCTTGCTTAACGATATTGAGCAAGAACTCGATTTCGGTCGCCATAACCCTGAGGCCATTCGCCAGGCGAACCAACAGCTTCGTGATGTTCTTTCTATTTTACGTGGTCAGGACCCCGGTCCCGGTGGTCGCGGAGATTTCACGTGTATCGCCCGTGACGACGATGGACGGAATCCTTGGATGATCGGTGTAAGAGAGCCCCGTTCTGTACAAGTTAAGAAAGTGGCAGGAACAGTTTTAGGTGATATTTCTAATTGTCAAAAATCTATTGATAGTGCGGTTTTTGTAGGTCGTGGTTCAGCTCTCTTTTGTGGAACTCGCGACAACGATGGACGTGCACCTTTTGCCGTGATTGCCTATACGCCAAATGGTTCGACTCAGAAATTGAAGGCCATCGGCGGATCTGCTGATGAATGCATCAACACTCTACGCCAGGCTAAAAAAGTTCGAGGAGCTGCATATTTTTGCGTGAGTAGAGACAACGATAATCGTAGCCCCTATGTTCAAGCGGTATACGATGCCTTTGCCGGAAAAGTTGAGTACGGCAATCAGACATTCTCTAGTGTTAGAGATTGTCAAAATTCACTCTAATTCTTCAAACTACTGGGGGTTCTTTGCAAAGCGGCATGCGCATCGCAGAAATCCCCAGGCTCTATATCATTCGTTGACTTAAGGGGCCTCCGTGCAAGACTGAAATCTCAGTATTTTGGAGGTCCAATGAAAGCTTTAGTTTGCTTAGTCAGTTTTCTTTTATTAACAACGGTCAGCCAAGCGGCCGTCGTTTTCAGTCCAGCGGTTAGCTATCTATCTTTTGAAACCGAAGAAGGAGGAGTCTCTTCAGAGTCTTCAGTGACCTATGTTGATGCGAGACTTGGTTACATTCTTCCGATGGGGATCTACTTAGGTGGAATGTACGCCATTGAGAACAACGAAAATAACAGTTCCTATTATGGTGGTTTGAGCGTTGGTTATTATAACTCAGGCTTTTCTTTAATTGGTACTTATCACTTACTCGGTGAATACGACCCAGATGGTGCTTCCAAATACACAGGTGCCTCAGGAATTCAGGTGGATCTTTCTTATGCTTTCATGGTGGCTTCTAACTTCGCCCTCGGGCCGCAAATCTCTTATCGTTCTGTAGAATATGATAAGTTAGAAGTCAGTGGTGTGGAATTTGATAGTACTCGCAAAGAGACGCAAATTCTACCAATGATAAACCTTTGGTTTATGTTTTAATTCGGATTATTTATGGAACTCAAAGGCAGTGGCTAAAATCACTGCCTTTTTTTGTGATTTAACATCGGGAGGAAACGTTGAAGCTACGCTGGGCCTTAGTTACAGGAGCAACCGCGGGAATAGGTTACGCCATCGCTGAGAATTTAGCGAAGCGTTCAATCAACTTGTACATCACGGGTCGAAGAAAAGACCGCCTGGATAAAATGCGCGAACATTTTCAAAAGGAATATGGCATCGTAGTTCAGGAATTAAACTACGATATACAGTCGTTTGAAGAGAGTGAAAAAGCATTGAGTGACATTCAAGAGTTGGACATTCTTGTTAACAACGCAGGTCTCGCCCTTGGAACAGAGAAGTTTGATGAAGGGCATGTCAACGATTGGGATCAAATGATTGATACCAATGTAAAAGGCCTTTTATACACAACCCGATTACTCATGCCTGCCATTAAACACAAAAAGGGGTACATTATTAACCTTGGTTCGGTGGCCGGGCGCTATGTATATCCTGGTGGCGCTGTTTACAATGCCTCTAAGTTTGCGGTTCGTGCCATTTCAGAAGGTCTGCGCATGGACTTACTCGGAACAGGTATTCGCGTCACAAACATCGAGCAGGGTATGGTCGAGACAGAATTTTCGGTGGTTCGCTTTAAAGATGATAAAGAAAAGGCGGATCAAGTCTACCAGGGCCTAAAACCATTAACAGCAGAAGATATAGCTCAGACGGTCATGTGGTGCATCGATCAGCCCAAACATGTTAATGTTCAAGAGTTAGTGATTTATCCGACCGATCAAGCATCGGTCTATCATGTCCACCGCCAATAACTGGCATTAAAAAGGATGGGAAAAGTATGGCATTTCGTAAAGAAAAAGATTCTATGGGTGAAATTGAAGTACCTGTTGATAGATATTGGGGTGCGCAAACGCAAAGATCCCTGCAGAACTTTAAAATTGGTGGAGATCGCTTTCCTAGAGAGATGATTCGTGCACTCGGTGTCCTGAAAAAGTCTGCGGCAAAAGTCAATGCTGAGCTTGGCCTTCTGGATAAAGAAAAAGCCGAATGGATCACAAAGGCTGCAGACGAGGTCATCGAAGGGAAATTGGACGATCATTTTCCATTGGTGGTTTGGCAGACAGGATCTGGAACGCAAACTAATATGAATTCGAATGAAGTCATTGCCAATCGAGCTATTTCCCTCAAGGGAGGGGAATTGGGCAGTAAAGACATTCATCCCAATGATGATGTTAATAAAGCCCAAAGCTCTAACGATACCTTTCCCACGGCGATGCATATAGCGGTGGCCGATCGCCTCCATCATCATATGGTTCCAAGTCTTAAGACACTGCGTGATGCTCTCGATAAGAAAGCGAAAGCTTTTAAAGATATAGTAAAAATCGGACGGACCCACTTAATGGATGCGACTCCAATTACCCTGGGTCAGGAATTTAGTGGTTTCGTGGCTCAACTCGATCATGGTATTCGCCGAATCGAATCGACCTATCCCGCCATTCACGAATTAGCCCTTGGTGGAACGGCTGTAGGCACAGGATTAAATACGCACAAAGATTTTGCTGTTAAAGCGGCCCAGGAAATTGCACGTGAAACTGGAATTCCATTTGTGTCTGCGCCTAATAAGTTCGAAGCACTCAGTGCCCATGATGCTATTGTCGAAGTCAGTGGTGCCCTTAAAACCATTGCTTGTAGTTTGATGAAGATTGCCAATGATATTAGGCTCTCTGGAAGCGGACCCCGATGCGGGATTGGGGAGTTAAAACTTCCAGCCAATGAGCCCGGTAGTTCCATTATGCCGGGTAAAGTGAATCCCACCCAGAGTGAAGCCATGACCATGGTTTGCGCTCAAGTCATAGGGAATGACACCGCTGTTAATGTTGGGGGCTGTACCGGACATTTTCAGTTGAATGTTTTTAAACCCATGATGGTCTTTAATACTCTAAACTCCATTCGAATATTGGGTGATGCCTGTATTTCGTTTACCGAAAACTGTGTCATAGGCATTGAACCAAACAGAGAAAAAATCCAAGAGAACTTGCAGAATTCTTTGATGCTTGTGACAGCGCTAAACCCTCATGTTGGTTACGATAATGCCGCCAAGATCGCAAAGTATGCCTATGAAAACAATACCACGCTCAAAGATGCGGCCCAGAAATTGGAGTTGTTATCGGCAGAGGATTTCGACAAGTTCGTTCGACCTGAAGATATGATTGGTCCACTGAATTAAAGGAGGGCGCGTGGCTAAAAGTATTTGCGTTTTTTGCAGTTCAAGTTCTACCATCGATTCGCGATTTTTCACTTGGGCAACCGACTTCACTGATTTTATGGCACAAAAAAATCTATCACTTGTTTACGGTGGGGCACGTGTCGGATTGATGGGCCATTTTGCCAATGAAATGTTAGCTCGTAAGGCTGAGGTTCACGGAGTCATTCCTCACTGCTTGACAGATCGAGAATTGGTTCATGAGGGAATTACCAGAATTGAAAAAGTATCTGATATGATGGAGCGGAAAAGGGTGATGATGGAGGCTTCGGATGCTTTCGTCGCTTTTCCTGGTGGGCTTGGAACTTTAGACGAAATGTTAGAGGTCATGACCTGGAAGACCTTAGGAGAGCTTGATAAACCAATCTATTTTTTCAATCCAGAAGGTTTTTGGGATCCATTTTTAAAGTCCTTGGCCGGGCTAAAAGACCAGGGCTTTGTATCAGATTTTTCTATGAATACCTTTCAGGTTTTCGAAGAGCTGCCCCATATTCAAGAATCCATTGAGAAGGAACTCAATATATAGGATGATAAAGATCTCAATGAGATTGAGTTTCTAAAGCCAAAAGGATTGCAGCACTATGATTTTCTCGGACTCTAAGTTTGATTGGCTACGCAGCGATGATATTCGTCCTTACGTTTTTGTACGCCCAGAAAATCGCATTCAAAGTCCAGGTGAAAAGCATTCTATCGATTGGTTTCCCCATAAACCAGTTTACAAGAACCCTCTCAATATGTCGGAGTTGGGTTTTGGCGATCGGATTCTATTTCTTGAGGCCAAGGCTTTTGGTCCCTCCGGTATGGCCATGCCTCGTTGGGTTTTCTATGACTGTGCCATCGTTCCGGGCTTCGTCGCCGGTTATGCTGCACGTACAAAAAGTCTTCCCGATGTAGTAAAAAAAGCGTTAATGGTCGAAGAGGACGAGGAATGGACTCCGCTGTCTCTGTTTATCATTATACCAACCATGTCTCGCGCTGGTGAATGGGTAGCTCACAACCTCTGCTCGGTTAATACTCTTCTCGAAAAGAAAGATCGGTTCTATGGATTGGGATTCTTGTCGAAAGCTTTTGGCCTTTGGTATGCCAACGTCGATACCTGTTGCGGCTTTACTCAGTGGGGAAATCCTGCGGTAAAACTTCATGCTTATTATGGTGAATTTGAAGTTCTCACCGCCTATACGCCCATTCATTCCCATGCTCGAACTTTATCTTACCGTGTTAAAGTTGATCCTAGTTTTTGGCCTCGATTTTTTACTAAAAAGGCTTTTGAGGGTTTTGATGACAAGTATCAAAATGCCGGTTTCGAAGTCGATCCCACTGACGATCAAAGTCTGATTAGTCTGCAAACGAAACTTCAAAACGACGAGGGGCCTTTCTTTCTGCGCTCTCAAGAGGTCATATTAAATGGCCTCGACGAGGCGCTTCCAGTGTATCGCCTGAAATAGCTTTCACCAGGGGACTCAAAAAGAATGAAGTTTCTTTAACTCTTTAAATTTGACGCCTGTTTCGCCTTTGATTAGCTTATGAACCTCAATTGAGGGGGGAATATGTACCAGCAAATGCGAAACGCATTAGTAGCCATTTTATTTAGTTTTTTGTTTTTAGTTCAGGCTCAGGCCCACACAGAAACATTTCGATTTCTTCAAGAGTCCGACAACGTCGTCTTTGATATTCAACTCAATGATGAGAGTTTTGGAAAAGTTGATACTTGGCTTGGATCGAGCAACTTTCGATATAAAAAATCCTTTGGCAATTACGATTTAGAGTTACTTGATTCCGATCTCAATGTTGCTGCCTATACCCAGAAGCCTTGGGGGGCCAATGGTGAGATGGTCACTGTCGAAGTTACTAGTACACTTAAGAAACTTGTTTTTAAAAGAGGACTCGGTGGAATTCGGCTCGAAGTCGTCTACGAAGATCGTATGGAAAAACCGGTTTGGTTACAGGCTAGTAACGGCGACGGTCTTTATAAGGGAAGCACTGATACCTATGTCGAAAATCGCGCTGAAGTCATTAAAGGTGGGCAGTGGATTTCGCTCGACGAAAGCCCTTTCGAGACGGTTCGAAACTATGGCCCTGCCCTTGAAATTGGTGACCGCCTCGTTCTTCCCGATTCACAAATAAATAGAATGACCTACTTCCATGTTTCATCTGGTAATCAAGCTTTGCTGTTGAATGCTGAGAGCGGTGTTGTTGAAGAGTCGATGAATTTTATTACCGAGAAAGCGGGCCTCAAGCTTAGTCTTGAATTGGCGGAGCGAAAGGTAAGTTATGAGTTTTTGGGTCGCAATGATATGCGTAAATCCAAGACCGGTAAGGTTATTGTCCGAGAAGAGCT